>JANQPS010000107.1 GCA_028285365.1 Thermoanaerobaculia bacterium
AGCGACACCGAGTCTGCTGGCGACAGGCCTCCCGGTGACAGTCCTCCCGGTGACCGTCCGGGCAAAGGGAGTGGGAGCCCAGCCTCGTGAGCAGCGCAAGTCGACCTTCGCGGTCAGCCGAAGCCTGGACTGCCTTCAGCGCGACGGTGCGCAAGGAGGTCGTTCGCATCATGCGGATCTGGCCGCAGACCATTCTTCCGCCGGTCATCACGACGAGCCTGTATTTCGTGATCTTCGGTCCGATTCTCGGTGGCCGCATCGGGCAGATGGAGGGCTACACGTACCTCCAGTACGTCACCCCGGGTCTCATCATGATGGCGGTGATCACCAACTCGTACCAGAACGTCGTCTCCTCGTTCTTCGGCGCGAAGTTCCAGCGTCACGTAGAAGAGATGCTCGTCTCACCGATGCCGCCGTCGGCCATCCTGCTCGGCTACGTTGCGGGCGGAGTGTTTCGCGGAATGCTCATCGGACTCATCGTGTCCGTCGTGAGCCTGGCCTTCGCCCGGCTACCGGTCATGAACCCCTTCCTGGTAATCAGCATGGCGATCATGACCGCAGTGGCATTCGCTCTGGGCGGCTTCATCAACGCCCTCCTCGCCCGCAACTTCGACGACGTCGCCATCGTACCCACGTTCGTCCTGACCCCGCTGACCATGCTCGGCGGCGTCTTCTACTCCGTCAACCTCCTACCCGACCTCTGGCGGCTGGTCTCGTACGCCAACCCGATCCTCTACATGGTCAACGGCTTTAGATTCGGTATTCTGGGAACCGCCGATATTTCTCCGGGCGTGGCCTACGCCGTGCTCGGCTCTTTCATCGCCGCGTTCTACCTGACCGCGCACACCATGCTCGTGAGGGGTACGGGAATCCGGTCATGATCATGCGACCACCAGCTTCTGCTTCCTTTGCCGGCACCGAAGGGCCTCTCAGGGCCACCGCATCGACTGCCCGGCACTCCCAGGAACGCTTCTCTGTCCCGAGTTTGCGGTTCTGCTTGCTGCTCGGGCGCCCAGCCGCGGTTCGCGATCGCGGTAGCGATCGAGGTCACCATGAGTGAACGGCTGCTCCTCAAAGGTCTAGAGGAAGAGGTCTACACAGGCTCCTATCGAGGGGAGGTCGTCGGGCTTTCGCACCGCGTCGCCGCCGACTTGCCCGGCTTCACGACGGAGCCCGACGCTCGCAACGTCGAGTTCACGACAGCTCCGTACCGTAACTACCGGGTTCTCGTCGATCGGCTCATGACCAAACGCTGTCGTCTTCGCGCCTACCTCCGCGACCTCGGCGACTACACGCTGGTGCCTGGAGGCACCTTGTCGCTCGAGGAGAGCGACGACTTCGTGCTCTCGAATCCGAAGAACCCGTATTACCTCCAGATCCGCGACACCTACGGCACCAGCGTGGTCACGGCCTCGACCCACATCAACGTCGGAATCGAGAGCCCGGAGGATCTACTGCGTGCCTACCGGGTCATCCGCTGCGAGGCGTACGAGTATCTTGCGCTGACGGCAGCCTCCCCGTTCCTGAAGGGGGTTCCCACAGGGGCCCACTCCACCCGTTGGGCGACGTTCCCCGAGACCCCGCGCGACGTTCCGTTCTTCAGAGACCACGATCAGTTTGTCCAGTGGATGGACACCCAGCTCAAGCTCGGAACGATGTTCAATCCCCGTCACCTGTGGTTGTCGATTCGCCCCAACGGTCCAGATACGCCCTACGAGATCGTTCGACTCGAGCTCCGGATCTGCGATCGCATCAGCGATCCTGCACTCATCGGCGCCGTCACCGCCATTCTCGAAGCCCGCGTTTGGCAGGTCCTCGAAGACCCCACGCTCGACCCGCTCAACAGCTACGACGAAGCCACGCTCATTGAGCTCGCCAGGCGCAACGAGTCCGCCGCGGCTCACCGATCGCTCGACGCGGAAGTCACCGACTGGCAAACAGGCCAGACCACAACAGCCCGCAACGTACTCGAAAGCCGCATCGCGTCGACGACGCAAACGGCCAGGCAACACGGTTTCGATGAGCATCTCGAGCCCATTGAACGCGTCTTGAAGCTCGGCAATCGGGCTCAGCGCTGGCTGGCGGCCCTCGCAGAAGGCAAGTCCGTCGAAGAAGTCCTCACCGATTCGATTCTCGAGCTCAATCGAATCGACAACGAGTTCGATCCGGAGTGCCCGTCACCGGCGGAGTTTCTCGTCGGGGGCGCTGCCACCTAGTCGTCAGACGGCCCTGGCGGCGCGGCTGAGGGGTCCTCACCGGGCTCGCGAAGGGCATCGGCGAGATCGAACAGGTCGGGATCGTAGGCTCCCATGCTGCGCAGGGCCCGGGCCAGCTCGACCACGTACTCGACGTTGCTGCCGCTCGGCCCCGAAGAGCTCCGAATCTGAGCCAGCAATTCGGGATCCGTCGCGGGTCCGAGGTAGCTCGGGTTCTCTGGCCCCGCGACGTAGAGCAGAGCTCGCCCGAGCGTCGAGCCGCCGGTGACCCGCACGTCGACGAGGAAGCGGTCATACCCTCCCTGTTCACGATGATCGAGCCGCGCCACGACCTCCTCCCGGTCGGCATCGGCGATCCTGAACGCCATTCCCCAACAGCGGCGCCCGGGATCTTTGACCAGCGTGACCACTCTGCCGGGCGCCCCGGGTACACCCCGATGGTCCGTCGAGCCTTGCCAGAACTTACGACTCCAGCCGACGATGAACCCCGGTTGCTTCTCCACGAAGGGAATCGCGGGACGCCACACCAGTGACCCGTAGCCAAAAATCCACTCCCAATCCGCGTCGACCGCACCCAATCTCTTCGCCTTTCGAGCCGGATTGTGCCAGATCGCGACCCTTTGGCGTCTCGACCGCGCCCGGAGGCCGTACCGATCAAACTCCAACCCATCTGCCAACGGCAACCTCACGAGCATGGCGACGGGAATTCCACTTGGAGTCCGGTCCCAGTGCTAGCCTCTCCGCATGCGCCACCTCTTCATTCTCGATCCGCTCGACCGACTCCTTCCCGACGCTGACACCTCGATCGCCTTCATGCGCGAAGCCGCTGGGCGAGGGCACCACATAGACTCCTGCGAGATGCCGTCACTGGGGCTCGGCACCGAGGCTCGCCCACGTTGCACGGCCAGGTCTCTGGAGCTCCGCCGGAGCGCAGACTGGTACCGCGCCGACGAGCCCATGGCTCGGTTCCTCGACGAGTACGACGTCGTGTGGATGCGCAAGGATCCGCCCTTCGACCAGGCCTACTTCTACGCCACCCATATCCTCGACCTGGTGGCTCCCCCCACTCTGGTGGTCAACGACCCTCGAACCCTGCGGGATGCCAACGAGAAGCTCTTCGCGCTGCGCTTTCACGAGTACTGCCCGCCGACCTGTGTCTCCAAGAGCATCGCCGAGCTCCTGGCCTTTCGCGAAGAGCTCGGCGGCGAAATGGTCGTCAAGCCGCTCGACGGAGCCGGGGGTTCCGGCGTGTTTCACATCACGCGCGAAGACCGCAATGCGGTGACCATTCTCGAGCTCGGTACCCGACAGGAAACCGAGTACCTGATGGCGCAGCGCTACCTGCCCGAGGTCAGGACTGGGGACAAGCGGATCATCATGATCGAAGGCGAACCTCTGGGCGCCGTCCTGCGAGTCCCGACGGACAAAGAGGCGCGCGCCAACTTCCATGCTGGCGGCGCGGCTCAGAAGACCGAGCTGACCGAGCGGGAGCGTGAGATCTGCGGTGCCGTCGGTCCGATCCTCAGAGAAACGGGGATCATCTTTGCCGGTCTCGATGTCATCGGCGACTGGTTGACCGAGATCAACATCACGAGCCCGACCGGAATCCGGGAGATTGCCGAGCTCGATGGCATCGCGCTCGAGCGCGACGTCGTCGACGCCGTGGAGCGACGCGTAGCGTTTCGCCGTTCTGGTTCTTGACTCGACGCCGGCTCGACCTGACGTCGACCGTCGAGATCAGACGACCGGCTCGCGCATGGTCACGAACTCCTCTGCGCTCGTCGGATGAATGCCGATGGTGCGATCGAAGTCCTCTTTGGTCGCCCCCATCTTGAGCGCAATGGCCACGCCCTGGATGATCTCTCCGGCATCCGCGCCCAGCATGTGGGCTCCGAGCACCTTGCGACTCTCACGGTCGACGACCAGCTTCATCATCGTGCGTTCTTGGAGGTCGGTCAGGGTCAACTTGAGCGGCCGGAACGTGGACCGATAGATCTCGACATCGTGCTCCCTGCGGGCCTCGGCCTCGGTCATTCCAACGGTTCCGATCGGCGGCTGTGAGAACACCGCCGTAGCCACCAGGTCGTGATCCGGTGACGTCGGATCGTTCGCGAACAGCGTTCGCACGAGACACATCGCCTCGTGGATGGCGACAGGAGTGAGAGCCAGCCGATCCGTCACGTCACCAATCGCCCAGACGCTCGGTACGGACGTCTGACCGTATGAGTTGACCCGTACCGCGCCGCGCTCATCGAGCTCGACTCCCAGGTCTTCGAGGCCCAGCCCGCGGCTGTTGGGAGTGCGACCGACGGCAAACAAGATCTGATCGCACTCGAGCGCTTCGCCGTCACTCAGCTGAACGTCCAGCCCCTGGTCGGTGCGCTCGATCGAGTTCACGATCGCGTTCAGGTGAAAGCCGATTCCCGCGGCTCTCATCTCCTCGACGAGCGCGTGGCGGATGTCATCGTCGAAACCGCCTAGCGGGACCTCCGCGCGGTACAGCACGGTGGTCTCGACACCCAGGCGCGCAAACACTCCGGCAAGCTCGACCGCGATGTAGCCGCCGCCTGCAACTACGATGCGACGCGGCAGCTCCTCGAGGTAGAACGCCTCGTTGGACGTGATCGCGTGCTCGATGCCGGGAACGTCCGGCAAGTAGGGCCAGCCACCGGTCGCAACCAGAATGTCGCGTGCGCTGATCAC
>JANQPS010000115.1 GCA_028285365.1 Thermoanaerobaculia bacterium
GTCCTCCGACCAGAAGTCGCTGAGAGCGAGCGCGACAGTGCTTCGACCCGTTGCGTCGAGTGTCGACTGAGCCACCAGCCGGTCCTCCGCCTGGCCGGTCTCGGTTCGATAAATGGTGACGTTTGCAGAGCCAAGGCTCGCGCCGCTGAAACTCGTGGCCTCGAGAGAGACCACTGCCGTATCGCCCGGCTGGTAGTACGTCCGGTCGAGCTCGACGTCGACGGAAAAGCGCGGCGTCGGCTCGGTCGACACCTCGAGTCGCCTGTAACGGTAGACGCCGTCGGCGCTGACGTTGAGGTGGACTTGCCGCGGCGGTCGCCGTTCGGACAGCGTCCACGACGTCGACGCCACACCAAAGTCGGAAACCTCGAGCTCCTCTCGAAACAGCTCCCGATGTTCCTCGTCGCGGGCCTCCAGCTCGACGAGACGCGGTTGCGAACCGTCCGGGTCCTGAGGCCACACGCCCAGGACGCGGATGTGAATCTCGTCCCCCGGCCTGTAGATCTCTCGATCCGTCGACAGCACGAACTTTGCTTCGGTCGAGGGCATCAGATCCAGACTGGTCACTCTCACCTGGTCCAGATGTCGAGCCGTAGCCTCGATCTCAGCGCCGTCCGGCAACCAGGGCACTCCGAGAGCCACCTCACATTCACCCGCACTGTCGGTCACGCAACGCGCCAGCTCAGCCGACTCGTCCTCGTCTCCATCACTCCAGTCCCAGAGCTCGAAGAGAACCTCGACCCCCTCGAATCCGAAGCCGTCCCACGGGCTGACCGCGCGCGCTCTCACGGGGTGGAGCGTCTCGGGGTCGTAGACCGACGCGGACACCAGCTCGAGAGCGAAGAGATCCCGGACCCCTTGCGGCGCCTGTCGCTCGGGTACCTGCTCCGCAACCGCGAGTGATGAGAACAGGAGTGCGAGCGCAGCGCCAACGGCACGCGGGCAAGACGTGATCATGTGACCACCTCCACTGTCGGGGACCGACACGCCGGCTCCGGCGTCACGACCCAAGACCGCCGACAGTCCCCGGTTGTCTGGTGTGAGATCTGCAACGACGCGATGCGCCGAACCTATTCCGCCATCACGACAGTCTGGCGCGGACTCACGGCGTCGAGCGTGGGCTCGATGAGCCGTGAGTCGTGCTCGATCGGTGTCTTCCCAAGGACGAGTGCTGCTCCTCCAGGTACGCGCGCGTCCGCCGCGATTGGGCGACGGCTTTCCGCGAGGCTCTCATCGATCTCAGAGCGAGTAAGCAAACGCCCTCACGTCTTCGATCGTCGACCGAAACACCTCGGGCATCGCCTTGTAGAGCAGCAGGTCGCCCCCATGGCACGTGCCGTTGACGGTCCTGCCCACGGCGGCGACTCCCGCCCGCACCAGCTTGCGGTAGTAGGCCAGGCCTTCGTCACGCAGCGGGTCGAGCTCGTTGACCGATACGACGTGAGGAGGCAGGCCCGAGAGATCTTCCGTGCTCGCGTGTAGCGGCCAGGCAAGCGGGTTGGTGTCGTTCTCACCCGACGGGTCGTAGGCTCTCGAGAGAGGTCCCATCGTGGCGCAGCTCAAGAAGTAGCCATCGTTCTCGACGAGCGACGGCAGGTTTGGGTTTCCCGACTCGTAGTCGTTAGAGATGTACGGGCACTGCGCGTAGACGCCATCGATCTGACCAACCCTGCCTTCGCGACTGGCCTTGAGCGTGGTCGCAATCGACAGATTGCCGCCACCGCTTTCGCCGCTCATGACGAGCTTGGAGATTCCCAGCTCGTCACGGTTCTCGTGGGCCCACTGCTGGGCCGACGAGCAGTCGTTGAGACCCGCGGGAAACGGATGATTCCCGAGCCGCCCCGCACCGTTGCGGAACTCGACACCAACGACCACCATGCCTGCTGCCGCGAGCTGGTCACGCAGGTATCGATAGTTGGGATCGTCTGCCGACGCGATGACCATGCCACCACCGTGGGTGTGCACGATCGCAGGAATGCGCTCAGCGTGACGAGAGGTGGGCTGATGGATGTACAGCTGAATGTCGTTGCCGTCCACACCTTTGATCGTCTCGGCGGAGCGGGTGACGTCAGGATGAGGGTCGAGGTCGACCAACGACTCGAAGACAGCACCGAAGCCAGCTTCCATCTCGGCGCAAGCGGCGTAGATCTGATCGATCGGCGAGGCTGCCGTCACCGGCGCAGGCGGCTGGGGACCGTCGAGACCAAACGGGGCCAGGGTCGCGATCATTCGAGGATCGGAGCGAGGATCGTCACGCAAGGTGAGATTCGGGTCACCCAGCCGACCCGGAAGGACAGTAGACAGCTCTCTCGGTGCGCTCACTCGTTGACTCCTCGTTGATGAGATGATCTACGCTAACTGATCCAGTACACCCTGAGCCGGACGGTAGTGAGGCGAAGCACTAGCCGCACGGCCCCTGCCAATCGACCTGGAGGAGACCACATGCGACTCAGCACACCCGAGCTCGTTTCCCGCGGGATCGTAGGCCCTACCCGCCTCATCATTCTCCCGCTCCTCTCGCTTCTCCTGCTGAGCTCCTCGAGCCATGGACAGGAGCCTGATGAGGCCGCCATTCGTGCGATAGCGGAGAAAGCCATCGAGGCGATTTTCAGCGGTGACAGAGAGGTACAGAGCCCGGCGGCCTGCGACATTCTGCGAACTGGAATCGTCACGGACGTCTTCGGAGTCGAAGACAGCAACGTGAACTACCGCCCGGCCTCCAAGGTCGTACCTCAGGCGTTGTGCACGGCCACCTGGAACGGCCAAGAGGTGGCTCTGACGATCATGAAGACGCGCTTCGAATCCAGCGAAGCCGCAGTTCGCGATCTCGAGGCGACCGTCGAGAGACTCGAGAAGGGCTTCACCATCAAGGTCGCGGGTCGAGAACGAACGACCCAGGTCGACTTCGATGACTTCATGACCGACGTTGGCGATCAGGCAGCCTGGGCTCCCAAACGCAACGAACTCTCGGTAGCGTCCGGTGGCATTCGATACGCCGTAGCGGTGAGGGGCTCTGGCGACGGCGCCACGAACCGCGAGAAGGCGACCGAGCTGGCTCGGCTGGTCGCGGGCCTGTTGTAGGCCCTCGTTATAAAACCTCGCAGGAAGGCCGCGCAGCTCGCTACAGGCCGACACCCTCAGGTGGGCTCGCCTGATCCCGTCTCCTCCCACGGATCACACACGATCAGCGTGACCGGCGGCTCCCGTCGAGTCCGTCCGCGCCCCCGTTTTCCGTCGACGCTCTCGCGAGCGACGAGTGACGCGCCGTCGTCCAACTCGAAGTCGACGAAGTGCGACAAAGGCTCCAAGCTGAAGGTGCCCAAGGCGCTGTGCTCGACCGGCACGGCTCGCAGCGCGCCCATGCCCACCTCCTCCGGATCAGCGGTGAGTTCCCGGATTTCCAGCGGAAGAGCACATCGACTCGGCTGGATCTGCTCGACCTCGTCCAACCACAGGTAACGACGGGCCTGCGGACCGCGAATCAGGTCGACGAAGTCAGGAGGCAGACGAACCGGTCTGATCAGGCACCAGGGGTCCACCGTTCCGCCGACGGTGACGCACGTGCACGGATAGGCCGGATAGCGAAGACCGTGATGTGGGTGCGGTCTCGGTGATCCGATGTCGTTCAAGACGTCGAGCTGTTCGCCGTCTGGCTTCAGGCTGCGTTTCAACCAGTCTTCGAGTCGTTCGGCGCGCGCCGGGTTGAGCAGGTAGAGGCCGTCCCCGTCGTGCAAGTACCAACGGCTCCCGCAGCAGACGGACCTCCAGATCGACCCGAACCGGGTCTCATCCAGTCGCTCGAAGCTGTCGCGATAGACGCTCTCCTCATGAGACGGATCGTCGAGCGACTGCCATCGGACTGCGCTACAGACCTCCAGGGTCTGGCAGTTCGGACAGCCGCGCTCGACGTCTCCAGGAACGGGTCCAGGAGCTGGGCGAGAGCTCACCGGGTGCCCGGAGCTAGGGAGCCGCGATCACGTGGCCAATCATCGTCGAACCTTCGAAGACCGCCTTGTCGGCGACGTTGCGCTCGTCGACGAAGTAGAAGTCGAACGTCTCGTCTCCGTCGACGTCGCCGTGAAGCATGACGATGAACTGTGTCCCGGTCTTGGGCTCGGGCGCCGTATCGACGGTGATCTTGACGTCCTTGTGGGTACCCGCAGCGAGGTACTTGGCACCTACGTAGATCTTGCCCAGGGGGGCTCCGTTCTCGAACGGATGCAGCACCAACCAGCCTGGCTCAGCCAAGGTGACTTCCTTGAAGGACAGCTCGCGCGCGTCGCGGGTCATCCCGTCGACCACGATCCAGCTCTTTTCTCCGTTGCCCATGGAGATCTCCTGGGCACCAGCCTCGCGGCCCTGGCCTCCCAGAAGGAACGACACAACCAGCAGCGACGCAACCCAGATCCAGTTCTTCATCTTCGCGATCTCCGGTAGAGGTTTGTCTTGATCCCCGAGGCGTCGACGGCGCCACAGCAGCCCCCAAACTAGGCCACGGCCCTGGTCTTCGAGAAGCCTCTGATCACTTCCGCGATCTGTTCACGGATCGGCGCGCTCGAGAGGATCGCGTCGACCGCCGTCAGCGACGTATGGATCTGGCCGCGGCAGGGGTAGTGATTCGCCTCGACCCCTGCTGACGAGAGGGCCTCCGCGTAAGCCGCGCCCTCATCGCGGAGCGGATCGAACTCCGCCGTTAAGATGGCCGCGGGTGGCAGTCCTGCAAGCGACGCTGCGCGCAGTGGAGAGGCTCTCGGATCGTCACGCTGCGACTCGTCGGCGTAGTGATCCCAGAACCACTGCATCAGCGCGGTCGAGAGCACAAAACCCTCGGCGTTCTCCTCGTAGGACGAGCGGCCGAAGTCACAGTCGACGACCGGAGTGATCAGCAGCTGGCCAGAGATGGCCGGACCACCTTCGTCGCGTGCCCGCTGACACGTCACAGCAGCCAGGTTGCCACCGGCACTCCAGCCTGCGAGAACGAGCTGACCCGGCAGTCCGCCGAGTTCACTGGCATGTTCGGCGATCCATTGGACAGCCGCCCACGCGTCGTCAGGAGCCGCCGGGAAGCGTGCCTCCGGCGCGTGACGGTAGTCGACCGAGATGACCAGCGAGTCGGAGCGGACACAGAGGTCTCGGCAAAAGGGGTCGTCGGAGTCGTGGGCTCCCAGCACCCAGCCACCGCCATGGAAGTAACAGACCACGGGGTGAGGACCATTGCTGGTCGGGCGATAGAGACGATAGTTGAGCTCACCGGCCGCACCGGGAAAGGTGCCGTCCTGAATCTCGCCGACCTCGGGTCCCGGCGGATTCATGGTGGCCAGCTGATCCATCAACTCTCTGGCTGCCTGTGGCGGCAGGGTCTCGATCGGCGGCAGCTCCGCTTCGGCCATCACCTGCAGCATGATCGCTACGTCGGGCTGAAGTCGGTTGACCACTCCGTCGTTGCACTGCTCACCTGCGGGCCCGCTGAGCTTGAAGCCCAGATAACCCTCCGAGACGACCAAATCGCAGCTCTCGCGATAGGTCCCGACTCCACCGATGTAGGGCAGGAAGACTCTCGGCTTGCCCGGCACGTTGGCACCCATGTACCAGGAAGCCGCCTGCGGGAAGAGCGTGATCGCCGCGCAGTCGTTGACGTGTTGGCCCCAGGCCGCCTCGGCCGTCTCCGTGGGCTCGATTCGCTCGTAACCCTTGTCCCGTAGATCCACCAGACAGTCGGCGATCCAGTCCACGTGCTGCTCGATGGACACCACCATGTTGGAGAGCACTGAGGGGCTACCCGGACCGGTGATCATGAACAAGTTGGGGAAATCGACGGTCGTCAACCCCAGGTAGGTCCTGGGACCTGCCGCCCAGGCGTCCTTGAGCGCGACGCCGCCACGACCTTCGATGTCGACGGCGACGAGAGCGCCAGTCATCGCATCGAACCCGGTGGCATAGACGATGGCGTCGAACTCGACAGCCTCGTCGCCGAACGCAATCCCGTTCTCCGTGATCGACGAGATCGGGGCCGCGTGCAGATCGACCAGGCGAACGTGCGGCTCGTTGAAGGTTTCGAAGTAGCCGCTGTCCAGACACGGACGCTTCGTAGCGAAGGGGTAGTCCTTCGGGCACAAGAGTTCCGCGGTTTCGGGGTCGTTCACGGTCGAGCGAATCTTGCTGCGGATGAACTCACAAAACGCGTCGTTGGCTTCGGCGTTCGTGAGGAGGTCGTTGAAGTTCTCACCCGGAGCCAGCAGCTCGCCTCGCTCCCAAATGGCCTCGAAACGACGCTGCCGCTCTTCCTCGGAGACCGCAAAGACACCTTCTTCCGGCGTCTCGACGGGAACCCCGGCCTGAGACATGCGCGCCGCCTCGTGGTACGCGTCACGATCGCTCTCGAGAGCTGCACGCTTGCTGTCGGCAATGGGCCCGTTGCCCGCGGGCATCGAGTAGTTCGGCGTGCGCTGGAAGACCGTCAGCTCCCGAGCCTGCTTCGCGATGATCGGGATGGACTGAATAGCCGACGAGCCGGTGCCGATGACCGCCACCTTCTTGCCCGTGAAGTCGACACCTTCGTGCGGCCATCTTCCCGTGAAGTAGACCTCGCCGCGATAGTCGTCCGCGCCTTCGATCTCGGGGCCCTTGGGCATGGAAAGGCAACCCGTCGCCATCACGTAGTAGCGACACGAGATCTCTTTTTCCGATCCATCAGGACCAGAGGTGCGCACTCGCCACAACGACGCTTCGTCGTCCCATATCGCGGCCTGGACTCGAGTTTCGAAACGGATGTCGCGACGCAGGTCGTAGCGCTCCGCCACGTGCTGGAGATAGCGCAGGATCTCCGGCTGCGTGGCGTACTTCTCGGTCCATTGCCAGTCCTTCTCGAGCTCGGGGTCGAACGAGTACTGGTAGTCGATGCTCTGGATATCGCAGCGCGCGCCCGGATAACGGTTCCAGTACCAGGTTCCACCCACATCATCGGCAGACTCGAGCGCAACCGCCGCGAGACCGGCGCCTCGAAGTCGATGCAGCATGTAGAGCCCGGCCATCCCGGCTCCTACGACGACGACATCTACTTCTGGCTTCGTGGCTTGACCTTCGGTGCTCATGGCATCACTCCCTCGGCTGACGGTGCTGTCTTCGTTCGTTAGCCCCCGATTCTCCCATGCTCGGGCGCGGCAGGGAACCGCCGCGGCGCGAGAGTTTCGTCGGCGGTGATTTGCGCACCGACCTGAGGACCTACGCGAGGTTCGGCGTGGCGCATGGCGCGTCGGGAACGCGACCCGAGTCCGTCGGAGTTCGCTGAGATTCCTCGCTGCGCTCGGAATGACGACGGAAAGAGGATTGGTGGAATGACGACGGAAGGAGGTGTGGCGGAATCGCCGTGGGGGAAATGTGGCGTAATGACCGTGGGGGAAATGTGGCGGAATCGCCG
>JANQPS010000116.1 GCA_028285365.1 Thermoanaerobaculia bacterium
GGTGACGCCCTGTGTGCTCCGATCATCAAGCTGGTGCCCGAGGGGAACATCGACCCACCTTCCGGTCACATGCTCTATCCAGGGACCATCAGTGCGCGTCAGGAGACCTTCGAGGCCATCCTCGAGGACTACGGACGCTCGCTGCGCGCTCACGGCTTCGAGCACATCGTCTACATCGGTGACAGCGGCGGTAACCAGCGCGGTATGAAGAACGTCGCCGCGCGCCTCGATGGGGAGTGGACCGACGCAGCGGTCCATCACATCCCCGAGTACTACGACAACGACGCTGTGATCGAGTTCATGGAGAAGGAGCTCGGGATTACCGAAGAGCAGAACGACGGCTTTCACGACTTCTACTGGGCCACCGCGATGCAAATGGTGACCGATCCGGCAACGGTCCGCTACGACGAACGAGTAGCGGCAGGCAAGGCGACGATCAACGGCATCAGCATCACCCCCAAGGCCCAGACCCTCGAGGTGGGCGAGAAGCTTCTCCGTCTCCGTGTCGACATGACGGCCAAGGCGATCCGGGCCGCTCGCGGAGGCTGACCCGAGACGCGCTCTCCGCTCGAGTCGATAACTGATGGCGGCTGACGGACGAGCCTCCCTGAGAGCTTTTGAGGTGGGCTGGTTGGCCTACGGGTTCCTGCGTGAGCTCGTGGTGATCTATCCCGTCTACGCCATCATGATGGGCGAGAGCGGCACGAGTCCGTTCGAGCTGTCAGTCCTGTTCATCGTCTGGTCGCTGAGCGTGGTGCTCCTGGAGGTGCCGTCGGGAACGCTGGCGGACCGCTACTCGCGCAAGCTGCTCGTGACCCTGGCCGGATTGGTCAAGGCGTGTTGCTTCTTCGTCTGGTGGTGGTGGCCGGAGGTACCCGGGTTCCTGCTCGGCTTCGTCTTGTGGGGTGTGGGGTCGAGCCTGCGCTCGGGCGCTGCGGAGTCCCTTCTGCACGACACCCTTGCGGAGGCCGGGCGTCAGGCCGACTTCGAGCGCATCTATGGCAGGGGAAGGGCAGCCGAAACGTGCGGAGTGGGGTTGTCGTTCCTGCTAGGAGGCTGGCTAGCCGAAGGAGGATTCGAGACGCCCTTGCTGCTCTCGGGACTCGGGCCGATCGCGGCTGCAGTGGTGGCGCTGGTGGTCTTCGAGGAACCGCCGCGGATGCGCTCGGAGCCAGCCGGCGCCGAAAGCCAGGCGAGCGAGGAGTCGACCTATCTCGGACTGCTGAGATCGGGCTTGCGCGAAGCGAGGTCACGTCACGAGGTCAGGCAGGTGATTGCCCTCATGTCGTCGGGGCTCGTCGTGGGCGGCTGCATGGACGAGTACATTGGCCCTCTGCTGGACGAGGTCGGAGAGCTCGACCTGCGATTCATCGGAATCGCCTTTGCGCTCATCGGTGCGGGTGCGGGGCTGGGTGGATGGTGGGCTCACCGTGTCGCGAGCGATCGGGTGCGCACCTCGGCCCTGGTCTTGCTGGCCAGCGGCTTGCTCGCCCTGGCGGCTCTTCTCGATGGCTGGTTTCTGGTCTTCGGGCTGGTGGGCTGCTTCTTCGTCTTCGAGGTGGCGAGCGTGCGACTGAGTGGACAACTGCAACGCCGCATCGACGGACAGGCCCGAGCGACCGTCACCTCAGTCGCCGGTTTGGGACAAGAGACGGTCGGGATCCTCCTCTATCTCGCCGCAGGAGTGGCAGCAGAGCTCGGCGGTTTTGGCTGGGTGGCCGTGACCCTGGGTGGTATTGGTGTGGTTCTGGCGCTCGGGTTCTTGACCAGGTCTGAGATCTGAAGGAGCTGAAGGCCGTGCCGAACGTGTGTGGGCTATCCAGGTCGCAACCAGGCGACTGTCTTGTCTGAAAATGGCACGCAGTCTCCTGTTTGGCTGGAGTGGCTAGCCGCACGCCTACGGCTGCGATCACGACGGAAGGCCGGGAGCGATCCTGGATCGAAGCGTGATCACCCCGGCCGGACTGAGAGGCCTGTCCTGAGTCTGCCGAAGGGCCTGTCCTGAGTCTGTCGAGGGAAGCGGTGACGACGACGGGACTGTGGTGGCAGTCCGACAAGCCTCGGTCGAGGTACCCATCGAGGGACTCAGGGCAGGCTTCCTCCATGCCGGTCTAACAGTGCGTCGCGGGGAAGATCCTAGGCCGGCATGAAGTCAGCATGACACTCAGGGAGTGGGTGGCCGTCCCATGCCGATTTGAAGGCACGAGGTGACCAAGCTCGAAATCCGGCCCGTTGTCGCTTGCACCGCTCTTCAGCTGTCAACCGCGGCCCGGAGGGACATGCTGGACTACCAGGTGTCGACGAAGCTGTTCTTCTTGCCGTGCCTCTGCGGTGGCGCCGGAAGGGACTCGAGCGCGCGCGCAACCCAGTGTCTCGAGTCTGCCGGGTCGATGACGTCGTCGACGGCAAACGAGACTCCAGCGTTGAGAGCCTTGCCCCGCTCGTAGGCGGCCGCCACCAGCTCTTCGTAGCGACTCCGGCGCTCGCCCGGATCTTCGATCGCTTCCAGCTCGTTGCGAAATCCGAGCTTGACCTGGCCTTCGAGTCCCATGCCGCCGAACTCGCCAGTGGGCCACGCCACCGTGAAGAAGGGTCGCTTGAGGTCGCCGCCGGCCATGGCTTGGGCACCGAGTCCGTAGGCCTTGCGCAGCACGATGGTGAGCAGCGGAACCTGGAGGTTGGCACCGGTGACGAACAGCCTCGAGCAGTGCCGCACGAGGGCCGTGCGCTCGATCTCGGGTCCGACCATCATCCCGGGGGTGTCGCAGAGCACCAGCACCGGGATGTCGAAGGTGTCGCATAGCTGCAGGAACCTCGCGGCCTTGTCGGAACCGTCGCTGTCGATGGCGCCCGAGAGGTACTCGGGATTGTTGGCGAGGATGCCGAGGGGCCGACCCTCGACGCGAGCCAGTGCCGTGACCATTCCCAGTCCGAAGCTCGGACGCAGCTCCAGCACGCTGCCGACGTCGGCAAGGCCCCTGATGACGTCGCGTACCTGGTAGACGCGCAGGCGGTTCTCGGGCACGACGAAGCGCAGCTTCCTGGTGTCGGGAGACTCCCAACGGTCCAGTTTTCCCTGGAAGTAGGACAGATACTGTTTCGCGACCGCAACCGCCTCGGCCTCATCGGCCACCGCCACGTCGACCACACCGTTGGGCACCTGCACGTCCATTGGTCCGACCTCCTCGGGTCGGAAGACGCCGAGGCCCCCGCCCTCGATGAGCGCGGGCCCCCCCATGCCGATGCTGGAGTCTGCGGTCGCGATGATGACGTCGCAGCAGCCGAGCAGCGCGGCGTTGCCGGCAAAACACCAGCGTGACGTGATGCCTACCAGCGGCACCAGGCCGCTGAGCCGGGCCATGGTCGTGAACGTCGGTGTGTCGAGCGGTCGATACGCGTCGTC
>JANQPS010000122.1 GCA_028285365.1 Thermoanaerobaculia bacterium
CCTGGTCGGCCGAGGCGACGGGCGCAAGGAGAAGCTCGGAGGCGACGGCTAGCAGAACGTGGCTCGCGGCAATGAGGCGTGGGTAGTTTTGACGTCCTCGCATGACCGGGCTCCATGGTTCAGATTTGAGGTGCAGGTCGAGCTTCAGATCGGCCTGGCGGGCGCGGGGGCTCATAAGGTCCACGAGCGGTTGGCTCGGCTTCACATGGAGTCAACGACGAGGCTCGCCCGGAGCGCACGTTGTGGACGCAGAAATTCGTACGGCCAGGTGCGTCGGCCTGCCGATCCTTCAGCGTCGCCAGGTCGAGTGGCCGGAGCCCTATCGCGAGGCCGCCTACGCCTCGGAGTGGGTCGGGTCGTCCATGTATCGAGCGGAGCAGGCGCGCTCTCGGTGTTCGACTCCGTCGGTGGCGAGAGGCGCCGCCCCGTCTTCGACCGACCTACAGTCGATCGGGGCCGAGCTAGGGGTGACGTCTAGGTGTGACGTCTAGGGAGCCTGGACTTGCGCCCCCAGGCCTTCGATCTGGTAGAAGTCCATCGGACCGGTCACAGTCGAGTCGTCGAAGGTCTCACCCTTCTCTTCGGCGAGGTGGCGAAGCCAGTTGATCGCCTGTTCCTTGGACATCTCGTGCTTGCGCATGATGCCCTCGGCGACGACCTGCGAGCCTTTGGCTTCAGCAGGGAAGACGATGACGTCGTCCTCGACCTTGAAGCGCACGGTCTCTTTCGATTGTCGGTCGAGAATGTCGATCCAGCAGCCCTTCATCGGGCAGATGTCTTCGACGAGCCCCTCGACCTTGACCTTCTGATCGATGTAGCGCTCAGGATCCGCGAGAAGGTCGGAGATCCGAATGGTCGTCGCATCCGACACCGGCTCGCCGTACTGATCGGTCTCGGCGGCGAGCGGTGCAGCAATCGTCGCGAGAACGGCGACGACGAGAAACGAGGCGGCTAGCTGGGCAGTGTGCGAGCGATTGAGGCGCGAGCGAATCATTGGCGATCTCCTTTGACCTTCGGTGAAGCTTGCCACATTTGGTGGCCTCGAGCACTCGGTTTCCGCGCTGGAGGGTAGTCGAGGCGCGCGGCCTCCCGTGACCGGTGTAGGCTCTCGCTCGGTCATGGAAGAACTCCAGAGAATCGTCACACGTGCGTGGGAGACGGGCCGTGCGGCGGCGGCCAGTGGCCGGGTTGCGAACTACATCCCAGAGCTCGGCAAGGCCGATCCGTCGAGCGTTGCGGTTGCCGTGGCGAATCTCGACGGCTCGGGAGCCTCCGCGGGCGATGTCGAGACCCGGTTCACCCTTCAGAGCGTGTCGAAAGTCGCCTCGCTGGCGTGCGTGATGGCGACCGGTCTGCACGATCCATTTGAGCGAGTCGGCGTCGAACCGAGTGGCGATGCCTTTCACTCGATCGTCCGCCTGGAGGAGGAGACCGGTCGACCTCGCAATCCCCTGATCAACGCCGGCGCCATCGCCGTCAGCGAGCTCCTCGAGGGCCCGAACCCGTCAGAGAAGATCGAGACTCTGCGCGGGTTCCTCCAAGTGGCCACGAGAGGTGCCGACGTCGACGGCAGCTTTGCGCTCGACGAGGCGATCTATCACTCGGAGCGAGACACCGGCTATCGCAACCGAGCGCTCGCCAGCTACATGAAACATCATGACGTCGTCGCAGATCCCTTCGTCGCGGTCGACACCTACTTCAGACAATGTTCACTGCTAGCCGATGTCAGATCGCTCGCTCGTTTTGGCTTGTTCCTGGCCAGTGGCGGTGTCGATCCGGATTCGGGACTCCGTATCCTGTCGGCTGAAGCCACGCGGAAGATCCTGGCTCTGATGACCACCTGCGGTCTCTACGACGAGGTCGGACGATTTGCTCTCCAGGTCGGGATCCCCGCCAAGAGTGGGGTCAGCGGCGCCATTCTGGCGATCGTTCCGGGTCGATGTGCGATGGCGTGTTTCGGACCCGCGCTGGGTCCCAAGGGCAACAGCGTCGCCGGCATGGCAATGATGGAGTTGCTGGCTCGAGAGTTGGAGCTCTCGATCTTCAGCGCCGGCGAGGCCGGGCGGCAGCTCGAGACGTCGGGGCAGTCCGCCTAGCGCCTGCGACGCCCGCCAGCTCGTTTGCCGGGCCCCTGCGATGTGACCTTCGTCCCGACGAAGATCCCGTAGCGATGCCCTTTGGTGCCTCGCTCGCGGACGACGTCTCGCCGGGTCTCGAAGCCAGCACGACGCATCTGCCGGTCGAAACCCCCTGTCTGAGTGTCCGCGCACCAGATGGCGAGCGTTCCGCCCGGTTTGAGCGCGCGGTGGAGACGGCCGAGGCCGTGCCTGCCGTAGAGCCTGTCGTTGCGGTCCAGGCAGAAGGCTTCAGGTCCGTTGTCCGTATCGAGCAGGATCGCGTCCCACGCTCGACCGGTTCGGTGACCGTCGGCTATCGCATCCCAGACATCGCGCACCTGGATCTCCAGTCGAGGGTCGTCGAGCGACTTACCGTAGAGGTGTCGCAGGTGGGTGCGGTTCCAATCGACCACCTGGGGAAATAGTTCGGCGACCACCAGGCGGCTGCGACGGGGGAGGAGATCGAGCGCGGTCCTGAGCGTGTAGCCGAGTCCCAGCCCGCCGATGAGGACTCTCGGGGTGTCGCGCGTGGGCAGCTTGGCGAGGCCAATCGTCGCGAGCGCGGTCTCCGAGCCCGTGCGCCGCGTGGACATCAATTCCTCGCGATCGAGCTCGATGAAGAAGTCGCGATCGTGACTGATGAGGGTCAGGACGTTGCCACTCGGCGTGGTGAAACGGTCGATCTCTCGAGTGGGCAGCATGAGTTAGCTAGGCGTCTCTTCGGGGTTCTCGATCAGGCCCGCATCGCCGGAACGCGCTGCAGGGTATCGAGATAACTCTCCAGCGTTTCGAGCGCGAGCTGGTCGGCGGGAGCGGTGACCGCCGGCGTTCCCTGATGACGCAACTGCTGGGTCAGCTGTCGGTTGCGCAGCAAGATCTCCAGGCTCGAGATCTTCGCATAGGCCTCGGGCACGGTGGCAGGTGGCTCTTCGGCGAGCTGCCGGATCGTTGGGTCTTCCAGGTTGATCAACAGCGGGCGGTGTCGGCGGGCGAGTTTCTCGAGTGAGCTCAACAACAACTCGGCGATGGCCAGGTCGACGATCGAGGTCATCACCAGCACCGTCGAGCGGGGAAGGTTCATCTGGAGCACATGCTCGGTAGCCAGGTCGAACAGCGATTCGCGGGCACAAGGCTCGAGGTCGTACAGCTGGCGATAGGCGCTGGCCAGGCCCTTCTGACCGGGCCGTACTCGGACCGTCCTCTCGATCCGGTCCGAAAAGGCCACGATGGTGACCTTGTCGCCGCGACCGGCGGCCAGCCGAGTGAGCGCCAGACTGGCGGCCAGAGAGTGATCGAGTTTCGCCAGCGAGTCTGCACGAGCACTCATCGCGCGACCACAGTCGAGGAGGACGACAACCGGGGTACCCCGTTCCCACGCGTCTTCACGGGTCACGAGGTGGCCGCGTCGCGCGCTCGCCTTCCAGTGGATGCGATTGCGCGCGTCGCCGCTCTGGTAGGGGCGCAGGGAGTAGAGCTCCCCTCCGAGGCCCCGCTGATCGAGGGTGACTGCGCCCAGCTCGCTACGTTGAGCGAGAGCCAGAAGCTGACCGACTCGGCCTCCCCAGCGGATGCGCGGATAGACGCGAATGGCTTCGGGATCGACGAGTTGCCGCTGGCTCCAGCAGAGCTTCCATGGCCCCAGGCGGCGTACCGTCAGGGGGCCGCTGAGATGCTCGCCGCGCTCGCTGGGCGCCAGCTCGACCTCGAAGCGCTGAGCGTGACCAGCGGGGACCTGAAGCCGTGTCTCGTACGGCTCGACAGCCAGCGCGGGATGGAGCGTCTCTCGGAGGAAGAGGCTTGCCGAACGGGTCTCATGTGGATTGCGCAACGTCACCGAGAGGCTCTGAGGTTGCTGGCTGTCTCCTGTCGAGTGGCGCTGGACCAGGACCTCGGGCCACTCGTGGACGGCGTCGAGGGGCAGTGCCCGCGCGCGCCGCCAGTCCACGATGACGGCGACGACGAGCAGCAGATCCAATGCCAGAGCTAGCGGTGCGGCCGCCGGCAGGAGAACGCTGGTCGTCAGCATCAGCGTGGCGATGCCGAGGACGACGAAGGCGCGACGAGCGGGTATCAAGCGGTTGGGCCGGTGTTGGAGACGTGTCTTGGGGCGCGGCGTTTACGCTGACCCCGGAGAGCGCGGCACAGGAACCGCGGAGATGGCCTGCTCGATGACCCTGGCCGGGGTGACACCCTCGAGCTCCGCCTCCGCGGTCAGCAGAATTCGGTGCGACCAGCAGGGTGCTGCGAGCTTTTGGAAGTCGTCGGGGATGACGAAGTCTCGGCGCTCGAGGAGTGGAGCGGCTCGGGCAGCCTCCAGGAGTGCCAAGGCCCCTCTGGGGCTCACTCCGAGCTCGACGAAACTCGAGTCGCGCACCGCACGAGCGAGCGCCTGGAGATAGCCGAGGAGCTCGTCGGACACGTGCACGCGACGGGATGCGCTCCGCAGCTCTTCGGCGGTTTCCGGAGAGACGGCTCGACTTCGAGCCTGGAAGTCCCCGAGGTCTTCGCTGAGCGACAGCCGGTAGAGGTCGAGCTCGGCCTCGGGCTCTGGAAGGGCGATCTCGACACGCAGCAGGAAACGGTCGGCCTGGGCTTCGGGCAGAGGGTAGGTTCCCTCGAACTCGACCGGGTTCTGGGTCGCGATCACGAAGAAGCTGTCGGCCAGCTCGTGCGACTCCCCGTCGATCGTGACTTGCCGTTCCTGCATGGCTTCGAGCAGCGCAGACTGGGTCTTCGGCGGCGTGCGGTTAATCTCGTCGGCAAGCAGGATGTTCGTGAAGATCGGTCCCTTGGCGAGGTGAAAGCGGCGCTGGTCCGGGTCGAAGACGCTCGTGCCCGTGATGTCGGCTGGCATGAGGTCTGGCGTGAACTGGACCCGGTTGAGCCCGAGGTCCAGGGCCTCCGCCAGAGCGCGGGCGAGTCTGGTCTTGCCGATGCCGGGCACGCCCTCGAGGAGCACATGGCCGCTGGCGAGGTATGCGATCAGCAGTTCTTCGGCGGCTCGTTCCTGGCCCAGGACACGACTGGTGAGGTGTGCCAGGACGGCTTCGACCGCCTCGAAGATCCATTGCGCGCCCGAGTCTGCCGACTGGTCAGGCTCTGGAGGCGGCTGGGGAGGGCTGTCGGTGGGTTGGCTCGGCGTATCTGGAGGAGTGTTCTCAGTCATGCGAGGTCCTGACGGGATCGACCGATCTGATGCGTTGTGGTTGTGATCTCCACGGGTGGTGTTCTGCGGGATGGCGTCTGGCTGGAGGCCTCGTCGCAGGCGATACGGGGCTCACGATACAGGACCTCCGCAGCGACATCGCCCGGCATCAGATGGTCGTGTCCTTTCGATTTGCTGGTCGTAGGCTGAGCTCGCTTGCTATGTCGAGAAGCGAGCGTTTCGTGGCGTCGGCGCGCAGCTGTTCGAGCTCTCTGTTGTCCAACCGGCGAGGCCAGTAGGCGCCGGCCCGGTCGACGAGGGTCCGAGCTGCGTCTCGCTCGTGACCGAGACGCTCGTGAACGCCTCCGACTCCGACGAGGAACTCACGGTGCGAGTCGCGAGTTGGTGGACGCGTGGGCCAGGACGGTCCAAAACGCCAGGCAAAGGCTGTCAGTGCCACGAGGTAGACCAGGCCGAGCTGCAGCAGGGTGGTGTCGAGCGAGCTCTGGGAGGCGGTGGTTTCGGTCGCCTGCTCTGCAACGAGGCCGTGGTGGAACTCGTCAAAGATCAGGTGATTGCCAAGACTCGACTCGAGAGCGAGGAGCAGGGCACTGTTTCCCGGGCGCGACAGGTAGCCATTGGCGAACAGGCTCGTGGGTAGGAGCCAGACCTCGCCGCCCAGCTGATTGCGCCGGGTCAGCACCGGGTCGCCATCGCCGCTCTCGAGCAACACCTCCCCGAGTCCTGGCGACGGTTCCGCGGGAACCCAGTGGAGGCGGGCCGTCTCCGGCGCGTCCTCGAGCTCGAGGCGACCGACGGGCCGCAAGGACTCGGCCCCCTGCTCGCGCCACCAGCGCCATGGCAACAGCGAGCGCTCGCGATCGAGGTCCTGCTGCGAGATGCCGAGATCGTCGAGAAAGAGGCGCTCGGTCCAGGCGAGCTCGGCGCCGCTGTAGCCGATCAAGACCCGCCCGCCAGAGCGCAGATGCTGAGTGAGGGCCTGAGCGTCAGGTAGAGCGCCCCCGCTCTGCCAGGGAAACGCTGTGACGAGTGTCGTGCTGGTGGATGAGTAGGGCGGGGTGTCCTCGTTCGGCTGGTCTTCGGTGGAAGGTTCGAACAAGCGTTGGAGACGACCGTCGTGACGCTCGAGGCTGAGCCCTCGGTTCTCGAGCACGGCAAAAAGGCCCAGCCAGCCGCCCGCCCCCCGTCCCAGGGTGCTGCCTTCGGCGCCGCCTCCACGCATCAGGAGGGCGATCAGGAAGGCCAGGAGCAGGATGAGAGCCACACCCAGGAGGGCCTTGCTCCGGGTCATGGTCGGGTTGCCTGTCTCCGCCTGGCGGGCTGGCTGAGGTTGGGCCGCCGGAGTCACGACGCACCAGTGGCGGCTCGCGCCGAGTCGTCGGCCTGTGCCAGAGCCTCGTCGACCGCCGCGACGAGCTCGCGGACCCGTTCGATTCGAGGGCTGAGTGGGCCATAGGTCGCGTGCTCCATGCGCAGGAGAAGAGGCCGCAGATCGTGACGACCGAGCTTTTGCAGGAGGTCTCTTCCGGTGCGTCCCGCGGCGCCGGCTTCGGAGCCGAGCGTGACGATCAGATACCACCAGAGCGCTTCGATTGCACCGCGGGCATCGTCGTGATGGAGGCACGAGTCGATGGTGGCGCGCCAGTCGGCAGGTCGTTTGACCGCTGCCATCGGTGACTGTGTCGCGGTGACGTCTTCAGCGATCTCGTTGGGCTGTCGTGCCTGGCGACGCAAAGAGCGGAGCAGAGCCACGACGAGAAGTGCGAAAGCCAGGGCGCCGGCACCCACGACGGTCCAGAGGAGGACGTTACCGATAACGGTCGCGAGCCCCCCGCCCATCGGGATCATCGTTTCCATCCAGTCTCGGAGGTGTGCGGCGACGGAACCGAGCCAGTCGGACAGCGTAGGTGACGGGACGCTGGTCGTGACCCCTTCGGCTTCGAGGATTTCGGCGACCTGTGTGACCTCCAGATCGTCGGGGACTCCCAGCGGGGCTGGAGTCGGAGATTCGATCTGGGCCGTCACGGTTCGGGAGTTGCCGACGCTGTCTGCTCCCAGGCCTGAATCGTCTCGGCAATGGAAGTGGCCTCACGACCCTCGCGCACGTCGCGGAACATCAGGGCGAGACAGTGGAAGAGATAGTAGGCGGCGATCGTCGAGACGAAGGTGGCGATGGCGGCAACGGGAACCTGGAGCCAGAACAGGCCGAAGATCGCGCTGGGATCCCCGGCGTCCCCCTTGAGCGCTTCTCTGAAGACGATGACCTGGTTCGCTATCTGGTAGGGGAGCTGAACGGCGAGACTCAACATCGAGCTGATGCCGAAGAACACACCGTGAACGGCCATGATCAGGAGCAGGGGAGCGGTGCGCAGGACACCACCTGGGTTACGCCAGGCGAGTGAGCTCGACCTCGTGATCGCGTCGATGCCGTAGCGGCCTTCGATCAGCATCACCGGAAAGAGCAGCGACAGCAGCGCCGACACCACAAAAAACGGCAGGATGAAGAAAAACAGCGAGATGATCATCATCACGACTGCCAGGATCGACGTCCCGATGAAGGCCGGTCGGACGACGGCCGACAGACACTGGCCCAGGCTCGGCTCTTCGCCGAAGACCCGGCGGGTGGCCGAGACTGCCAGAACGCAGTAGCCCACCATCTGAGCGGCGAGCATGACCGGAACCATGATCAGCATTGCGCCCAGACCGATCAGTGGCCCGGCGAGGTCGGCAGTCGCCAGCTCGGCTTCAGAGGTCATCGTCATTCCACCGAAGGCCACGGCCATGGCGAGCGTGTAGAGGGCCGTGACCGCCGCCAGCGTGCCGCCTACCGTCAGGAGAGTCGACCAGGGCCGAGCCCGTGTCAGCTCGACCGCTTGATCCAGCAGGATCGAGAACTTCTGTGGTTTGACGATCTCAGGCATGGGAGATCATCTCGACGGATTCGGCTGGCTCGCGCGCGCCTGCCTTGCCGTCCCTCGGGGCTTCTGAGGACGCGCGTCCGGGCAAGTAGGCCGCGAGCAGGAACAGAACGAGTAGCGTGAGCCCCACGCCCAGCTTGGCGGTGGGCGCAATCGCTGGCGAGGGTGAGACGAACCCCTCTACGAAGCCGAGCAGGAGGAACCACGGGAGGCACCCCAGGACCACGCTCACCGAGCGACGTCCTGCTTGGGGAAGCCTGACGCTGAGCGGCTCGACCGCCGATGCCACCAGGGTTCGACCGACATGGACCCCGGCGGCCGCGCACACGACGATCAGCGACAGCTCGAGTGGGCCGTGGGCGCTGATGAACTCGAGCAGGGCATCGCTCATGCCGAAATGAATGGTCAGAACGACCACGGCTCCGAGCATGAAGCCGTTGACGAACAGAACCGCGAAACTGCCGAGCCCGGCGATCAGTCCTCCAGCCCAGGCCGTAATGGCGACCTTCATGTTGTTGACTGCGATCAGCGACGAGAAGATCTGCGACGACTCTCGAATCTGGTCCGTCCAGATCTCGCCTCGCTGGAGACCTGCGACGGCCTCCTCCCCGACGAACGAGGTACCCACGCCTGGTTCGACGGCGGTCAGAGCCACACCGAGCACGGCCGCGAGGAGAAAAAGTGACGTGCAGACGACGAGCTCACCGCTCAGCTGACGAAAGCAGCGGGGGAAGACCCGGCGATAGAAGCCGACGATTCCTAGCCGCTCGCTCCCCGTCTGGAACTGCAGCAGGTGGTTGCTGCGGATCGCAAGTCGGTGTAGTCGCGCGTCGGCCCAGGTGCCTGGATAGCGACTCGCGGCGAGGGCGTGGTCGTGAAGGAGTTGGCGGTACTCGACCGACAGGCGCTCGAGCTCGGCGTGCCCGATCTGTTTCTCGCTACGGTCGAAGCGATCGAGCTGCTCCTCGAAGCGCTCCCAGCGCTCGCGGCCCTTCTCGACGAAGCGTTGGTAGCGCATCAGCGGCGAGCCTGAAATCGAAAAGACACGTGACGTGAGTTCATGGGCGGGACGGCAGGGTGGTCGGCACGGCGAGCGGCGAGGTCAGTCCGTGGAGCGTGGAGCTGGTGGCGGTGGTGGTGGCGAGTCGGCTACCGGAGGAGCGGGATGCTGCACCGTAGGGCTCTCGGATGCTGGTGGTGACGATGGGTTGGCGCGAGGAGTTTCGACCTCGCTGCCCGGACTGACCGCCGGGCTCGCCACTGACGGACTCGCCGCGGAGGGAGTCGATGGCGACGGTGCGGCCGATGCGGACGGTGCAGATGGTGAAGGCGGTGGAGACGGCGCCGCTGGCGGTGGGCCCGCCTGGCCTGCGGGCGGCCCTGAGAACGCCTGCATGAGCAAGGTCGACGGGCTGACACCGGTCTGGTGATACGGAAAGCTCGCGTCGTCGCGGTTGGCCAGTCTCAGCACCCGTCTCGCGAGGGTGTTTGCGTCGTCGGGGTTCAGCCGGTCGAGGCGTTCGAGCAGAGACTCGACCACGCTGATGCGCTCAGGACCCCAGCCGCTGGGAGCGCGAGCCACCACGTTGCCGCTGGAGACGGGTGGCAGCTCGTGAACCACCATCGTTCCGCCGAGGCGATCTCCGAGTCGGCGACCTCTGGGGTCGAACATCAGGAACCACATACCCAGCAGGAGGTCGATGGAGCGGACGAGGTTGCGCAGGACGATGGCGATTGCAGACGCACGTCCGCCGCGATTCGAGACG
>JANQPS010000129.1 GCA_028285365.1 Thermoanaerobaculia bacterium
AGCACAGCCATCCCGACTTTCTCGTGCAGCGGTGGTGGAACAAGTACGGTGAGGCCACCACGCGGGCTCTGCTGGAGGCCAACAATCGCCCCAAGCCACATCACCTGCTCGCCTTCTCGAGCAAGGGAGGACGCTACGTAGCGGCCGAGGACCTGATCGAGGAGGGTATCGAGGTGGTGCCTTCCAAGCTCGCTCCTCAGGGGCTGACGGTAGCGGCGGGGCGTCCTCTGGGCACTCGCACGTTTGCGGCGGGTCGTCTCTATGTCCAGGATGTGGCGTCGCAGGCTGCCGCCCTCGTGCCGCCACCGGAAAAGGACGAGGTGGTGCTCGACGTGGCAGCGGCTCCTGGCGGAAAGACCTTCGCCCTGGTGTCCGAAGAGCCTTCCGTGCGGGCGATTGCCGCCGATGTCGACTTCGCCCGCCTGCGTGTCCTGCAGCAGAACACTCAGAGGCTGGGCCTCGACATCGCGCTCCTCGCCCAGGACGCAACTCGTCTGGCCGTCAACAAGCAGTTCGATCGCGTCGTCGTAGACCTGCCGTGCTCGGGCACCGGGACTTTTCGCAAGAACCCGGAGCTCAAGTGGCGACTCAGCGAGCGTGAGATCGCTCGCCTGGCTCGACTGTCGCAGCGCATGCTCTCGCGTTCGAGCCGCAGTGTCCGCACAGGCGGGCTCCTGGTCGCGATCTCCTGTTCCATCGAGGAGGAGGAGAACGAGCGCGTCTTCGAGAACTTCCTCGAGAAGCACGAAGACTTCGAGCGCCTGCCGCTTGCAGGACGACTCTCTCCGTTCTGTGAGCGGGCAATCGAAGCGCGTGGGCGGTGGCGGCTCCTGCCCGAGGACGATCACGACGGCTTCACGGTCCACGTGGCCATCAGACGCTAGGTTAGAGAAGCCAGGCAGGGAAAAAGCGGTACCGGGCCGCGATTTGCCGTTGAGAGGGGAGGGAAGGAGCCCGCTCCCGCCGCTGCCCGGGGACCCGACGTAGCTCGCGAATTTCCAGTGAGCGCGACGAACCTTGTTGGGGAGTGGAGCCGGTCGCGCCAACTCGTTGACCGTCAGACAGTTGGTCATCGCGCGTCGCAGTGATCGGGGTCGGCTGGGTTCGAACGAGAAATCCGCAGGAAAATCAAGGCATTGACACGCCGGGGTGCTTCACAATAACTTCGTTTCGATTCCTTTCGCCCGCACTTTTGCCTCAAGAACAAGGAGAGTTTTATGGCTGGTAAGGCTGACGTAGTGGACAGTATTGCCGAGCGCGCGGACCTGTCCAAGAAGCAGGCCGCTGATGCGTTCGACGCAGCGGTAGACACGATTACCGAGCTTCTCAAGAGCGGCGAGCGCGTGCAGCTCCCCGGCTTCGGCAGTTTCTCGGTTTCCCATCGTGCGGCGCGCACCGGTCGCAACCCGAAGACCGGCGAGGCCATTCAGATCGCCGCGAGCAGGGCTGCGAAGTTCAAGATGGGCAAGGAGCTCAAGGAGGCTCTGAACTGATCCTCGCGCCAACGCACGACGGCCTGAACTGAATGGCCGTCGATTCAGTGAGCCCCGGGTTTGCCGGGGCTCTCTTGCTTTATGGGCTTGTTCTATGGGCTTGCGTTCTGGGGTTGCGGTCTCGGATTCGGTCGGTTGCTCCCTGAGGGCCGAACTGGCCGGGTGGCTAGCGAACCTTGCGGTAGAGGCGACTCAGACGTTGGGGGCTCCAACCGAGGAAGTACAGCCCGAAGATGAGCCAGTTGCGAACCAGGGTGCGCAAGATGCCGCCTCGCATGAATCGCCTGGCCGAGGTTGCCACCGGAGGCGCCAACATGGTCAGTCGACCCTGCCGGCGGAGCTTCCCGAGAAAGCCGACGTCTTCGAGAATTGGCCATGGGGGGAAACCTCCCGTGGCTGTGTATGCGGCTGTGGTCGAGAACTGAGCCTGATCGCCTAGTGGGACCTTGAAGAGCCGACATCTCAGGTTGACCAGTGCTCCCCCGAGTCGGAGGAGCGGATGGGGAGGGTCGAACCTCACGAAGAAGCCTCCTCCGACCGAGCCGCTTTCGAGCGCTTCGCGAACCCGATCGACCGCGTTCGGTGGAAGAACCGTGTCCGCATGGCAGAACACCAGTGCGTCGGCCCCCAGGCTGATGGCGTGCATCGCTCCAGCGTGCAGCTGCACGCCGCGACCTGGCTCGGACTGCACGACTTCGACTCGCATTCCAGAGGCGATCTCGACGGTCGTATCCTGGCTGCCTCCATCGCTGATCACGATCAGATCGAAGCGATTCCTATCGATCTGCGAATCGAGCTGTAGCAGGCACGACTCGATGACGGCGGCTTCGTCGAGCGTGGGAATGACGATGGCTAGGGGCATGGTCGGCTACCGAGGAACCGAATCTCCCGTCTGGCAGGCCCGGATGCTACGACGCATCGAGCGAACGCTGTTGCTGAGCTGGCTCTCTCTCTCTCTGGAGGCGGAGCGTGACAGACTCGCGGGTCTGGAGCGCGCCGAGGTGAGCCCAGATCCGCGGACATGACGAAAGTGACTGCGGTGACAAGTGACCGCGGGTGAGAGAGAAAGGCTGGACGCAATCGTGCGGACAGCTCGATGTGGATGAGGCGATGAGCGACGAGACGTCTTTCAGTCATTTGGATTCGCAGGGCAACGTTCAGATGGTGGACGTTTCCGCCAAAGACATCACGCGCAGGGAGGCTGCCGCATCGTGTCGCGTTCTGCTGAGCGTAGAGACCGTTGCGCGCCTGCAGTCGCTGCCCAAGGGTGACGCTCTGGCAGTGGCCAGGATCGCCGGTATTCAGGCTGCAAAGAGGACGGACGAGCTGGTGCCGCTGGCCCATCCGCTGCCCCTCGACCAGGTCGAGGTGGATTTCGAGACCGATGCCGAGGGAGTCACCATTCAGAGCAAGATCGTAGTGACGGCTCGGACCGGTGCCGAGATGGAGGCGTTGGTCGCATGCTCCGCGGCGGCGTTGTGCTTGTACGACATGGTCAAGGCCGTCGAGCGCACGGCGGTGATCACGGACTTGCGTCTCGAGCGCAAGAGCGGTGGCAAGAGTGGACCGTTCCAACGCTCGGAGTGAGCGCGTGGCGAGGGGATCGGGCTTGAGATTTGGTCTTGATCGGCTGCTCGAGTCGATCGGAGATCTTCGAGGCAGGAGCTACGGCCTGCTCTCCCACCAGGCTTCCGTCACTTCCGACTACCGGCTCGCGCACCTGGCACTTTCCGCAGCTGGGGCACGTCCGGAACGGCTATTTGCGCCCGAGCACGGCTTCTATGGAGTCGAGCAGGACATGGTCGCCGCGTTGGAGGCATCGGATCCGCTCTCCGACCTCCCGGTGGTCTCTCTCTACGGTGAGACCGAGGACACCCTGCGTCCCCGCAAGGATGCGCTCAGCGGACTCGACCTGGTCGTCATCGACCTGCAGGACGCTGGCGCATCCTTGCGGGGACGCAGGGTGTCCTCGGTCTCACCGTAGAGAGAGACCACCGGGAGGTCGGAGAGCGGATCCGGTGCCTCCAACGCGGCGACCATGT
>JANQPS010000136.1 GCA_028285365.1 Thermoanaerobaculia bacterium
ATCGAGCGGCGACGCTCTCCAAACAGCTCTGTTTCCGGGGCGCGCGTGGCGAGTCTAAGCGGTGGCGGACGCCCGCAGGATGGCCAACCGTGCGCTACCGACTTCTTCCCAGGAAACTACAGGCCGCTTGCGGACCAAGCGGGCGAATGGGCCGAGTTCGCAAGAGGCTACAAGCCCGACTACGAAACATCATGAGAATGAGATTCCAAGTCTTGTTCGTTCCGCTAGGCCCGGTGGTGGAGGACGAAGCCGCAACGGTGATTCCCTTCAGGGCCGTGGTCCGGCCAATCGCGGAGGCAGGTACGCCCTCAACTTCCAAGGAGGAGGCTTCTTGGTCACCTCTGGGCTCACTTGAAGGCACGTTATCTAACGCGCTCTGGTTGGCCGATGACGACACTCCGATCGAATGCACGATCAGGCGAAAGGATGGTTGTACCCACGAACTCGATCGGCTCGATCGGCTCCTTCGAGGCAATCCGAAGGGCGGCAGTCTGGGACCTTTGTCGGCTCCACTCATCAAGGAGTATTTGCACGATGACGAGTGGGACCACCTGCCTTCCGATCACTTTGTCGACACTTCGTCGATTCTGCGAGATCAAGTGTTGCCCGAGACGCTCTTGGCTCTTGGAGCCTGGTGCTGCTCAGCAGATATTCAGGGCGACGCTCTACCTGGCGGTCGTACTGCCTCTTCCAACACCACCGGCCCCAAGCAGGTGGATCCGAGCGTCGCGTGGGCGGATCTACCGCTTGCCGAACAGGTATTCCTAGAGTACCGGCAAGATGGAGCACGGGAAGATGACGCGGGGCCGATCTCACGTCCGTTCATCTCGAGTCAGCTCGCGCGCAAACGAATCTCAGCCGAACTCGAGCGCCTCGAGCACCGCGACAATCACCTCAGAATTCTGGGGGCCGTTGACACACCGCTCCGAAAATTGGTCTCACCAGACCTACGAGAAGAGACCGCCAGAAGGATCGTCGCACTTGCTCACGGCACAGCTCCGGAACGAGCCAGGCCAGATAGGAGCACGCGGGACTCTGTAGTCGATCAGGACGAATTGCGTTCACTGATGCTCGGGCGCGAGCCCAACACGATCATCACCAGCCTCTTGAAGGATACCGCTCTGTCTCGACATTTCGGACTCGTGTCCGAATGGGAGCTGAAGGTGCACACCCGGCTAGAGGAGAATCGGCACTACATCCTGAAACCCTCCCATCTGGCCCAACCCGACGTAGATGTTTTCGGAACTGCTTTCAAGGTGCAGGCCCGGATCGCATCTCCAGCCTCTCGAGGCCTCGAGCATCAGGCGCAGTCAAATGGCGCTTTCGCCTGGCTTAACGAACTCTCCGAAGTCGGCCCGCCAAGGAATCGATTTAGCATCACACAGGTCAACGCCGACACAGCTGCCCTGCACTCGCTTGCACTACAGCGCGAGAATAGGCTTCCAGTGAGCACATTCACAAACTCACGGCCCGGCACACTTGGTGACTCGGAGGACGCCACCCCCGCTCTAGAGAGCACTGTTGGCCAAGAGGTTCGCAACTCGCACCCAGAGCGACTCTCGCTGCGTGGGATACCGCCAATGAGGTCGGATGGCGTGAACTTTCACGCACCCGTATCCGACCTTGTCGGTAGGTCGCCAGGCACCGAAACCCAACAAGTTCTATTCCATGAGGACCTGCTCGTAGGATACCGAATCGACGTCAAGGACGCCGACAGCTCAGCTTATACATCGCTGCATGAGAGCCGGATGACGTTCGGTGTGCGGAACGACTCTCTGTCTCTTGATGAACCCAAGCCGTTCTTGTCAGACATCATCTCCGAAGACTACGTCGATCGGGAACAACTGCTGCACGAATCAGGCTCTACTGGCGACGATGCGGGGCCCACCCAGAGATATCTCGACACCACCATCGCCAGATGGCCGGGCTACGGCGGCGCGCAGAAGCCACCAGCTCGTCGCAACGCCTGCCAGGACTCTCCTCAGTACCAAGGCCCCTTCAGTAGGTCGCGGGAGGTCGTAGAATCCGGGCAGATTCCTCTAGTGTATGGCTCGACGTACCAAACCCGGATTCGCTGCGTCTTCTCAGGGGGCATTAGTCTCGAACGTGCGGAAGCCGACGCTGCCCTTCAGAAACTACATGAATCCGGTGTCGGCGCGGCGCACGAATCAACTTTCCGCTTCAACAGGAGTACGCCCTACAGTCCGGGTGTACTGTTCTCAGAAGACCTAGGTCCGGGCACCGAGAATGTCGTCGAGCTACTCAAGCCCACTGACCGCCGCCGCGTATTCATCTACCCAACCCCCTTAGATGAGCAGGAGGCCCGCTTCCATGGTTCACTCGGCCGGAGTCACACCGAGGCGAAAGACCTCAGTGAATACTTCATACTGCGAGACCCCCGTTCCTACTTCCGAGAGCAGGGAGCGAGGGCCAAGTACTTCTGCGATCCAGACGTAGCAGAGAT
>JANQPS010000155.1 GCA_028285365.1 Thermoanaerobaculia bacterium
GAGCAGAAACGGGTCTTCCCCGCCGGCAAGGACCTCGAGTGAACGCTTCGCTCGGTCTACGGTCTCGCGCAACGACCAGCCCTCGTCCGGTGCGACCTCGACACTGTCGAAACCGCGCGTGAATCCCTCTCGACTGGCCCAGGAAGCATCGGACACGAGGGCCGTCTGGACCCCGGCTCGCCGGAGTCGAGTCGACAGAGTGGGCGCCGAAGGCGGCGGCTGCGACTCGTAGACGCCAATGGCTCCGGCTCGGGTCGGAAGCCGCCCGACAAAAAGAGATGCCATCGACTGCTGCGCCAGCGAGGACGGCGAGTAGGCCCGCGCGAAGGCCAGCCCGTTCTCCGCCAGGGCCCGCAGCCGATCGCCTCCCTCGCCCTGAGCAGACATGGCGGGCCCCACCCGCAGGGCTTCCACGGTGATCAGCACCACCCCGCGCGGAGCGGTGCGTTCTCCGGCGTCTCCGCCACAAGCCAGCACGCTCCCGGCCAGCATCAGCAACGTGAGTCCAAGAAGTCTGGCAACGGTGCCGGCGCTCGAGAATTCTCGGCGCCAAGACAAGGGCCTCGACATGCGAGTGAACATCGCCAGATCCTAGCCGGATCGCGGAATCGCGGCCAACGGAGCTCTTGTCTCGTCCGTTCCAGAGTCCGCCTTCGATGCTCCTCGCGCCGCGATCAGCGATCGGCGTCCAGATCCTCGATCACGATCGCATCGTCGACGAGCGTCCCACTGAGCCCACACAACCTGAGGGTCGGGCCAATGGCCGAACGCGGCTCCGACCAGACGAGATCACCCCGAAGGACCGTGTCGCGCACGACCGCGTCAGTCGCCAATCTCACCCGCAGCCCGCTTTCGCGCTCGACCCAGTCGAGAAACTCACCGAGCTTGCGCCCCTCGACCGAGAAAGGTTCGGTGAGTCCCAGAGTCCAGTCCCAGCGCCGATCTACAGCCGACAGCTCGGTACGTTCGATCTGTCCATCGGCGTCCAGCACGACCAGCTCGCCTTCAGGTACCACGAGCTCGTCCACGCCGGCGCGAACGATCACGACTTCTCCGGACCGCACACCCACCTCGAGCCGATCACCGCTGATGCGCGCCTCGTAGCGCGTACCGACGTTGCGCAGTCGCGCGAACGGTGTCTCGACGATCACCTCGGTCGATCCCGAAGGCCCTACCGGCCCGGAATCGAAGTAGACCGCACCAGACAGCAACTCGACGTAGTGCTCACCCAGCAGAGCCAGGCGGGTCTGTGCATCGACCCTGAGATGTCCGCCGCCCGGCAGCGCGAGCGAAGCTCTCCCGGAAGGGCCCGTTGCCACTTCACTTCCCGTGCCCAAGACGGACTCGGTCTCGTCGCCGCCAGTGCTCGAGGACCGAGTCACGGTGACGTCGCCCGTCACCTTGTCGAGTCGTGCCAGAACGGGATCGGAAGGCTCACTCAGCAGCCACGTCACGGCCACGACGATCGGGATGAGCGCGGCCAACAGTCGCGCGGCTCCACGCATCCGGTGACGACGCGAGGCCGAGCGCCAGCTCGCCTCGACTTCGCCGCGCACGCGCTCGGCCACCGCGGCCTCACGACCGCCTTCCGCTGTGAGTCGAACCAGGCTCTCGATGGGATCGCGATGAGTCATGAGCGAACCTCCAGCGTGCCTGGTGTGGTGGCCCCGAGCAGGACAAAAGCCTCGCGAAAAGAGGCCCGAGCGCGGGTCAGCAGAGACTCGGTCGCCTTCTCGGTGGTGTCGAGCTCACGCGCGATGTCGCGCACGCTCAGCTCACGCAAATACTTGGCCTCCAGCACGAAGCGGTGGCGCTCGCTCAAGCGATCGAGTGCGCTGCGGACGAACGACGCGAGCTCACCTCGCTCGACATGCGCCTCCGGCCCTTCCGGCTCGCAGATCGACTCGAGTGCCGAGCGCAGGACATCGTCGAGATCTTCGAATGGCACCTCGAGAGATCGACCGAGCTTCGCCATCATGTCCGACATCCGTCGTCGACACAGCGTCAGAGTCCAGGTCATCAGCGCGGCTTCGCCGCGATAGGTGTGCAGCTTGCGCATGGCGCGACACAAGGTGTCCTGCGCCACTTCCTCGGCAAGGGTTTCGTCACCCAGCCGGACGAGCGCGAATCTGTAGGCGGCCGGAAAGGCCCGACCGAAGTACTCGTCAAACGCAGCCTGATCGCCACGAAGAAGCCTCTTGGCGAGTTTGCGGTCGTCGCGATTGAGTGTCATGTGAGTGTCATCGGTCTTCGGTTTCGGGATTCAGGCTTCTCGCCTGCTTCAAAGCTCGCGTCAGAAGTTGGACACCCCAAACGCTCTCGATCCTTCGCTGGATCACCACATTTGTGCAATCCCAGGATCCTCGCGCGATCGTAGGCTTGGCAGCCGGAGCAACAAGCCGCGCCCGAAGGGCTCGACCGGTGGCCCGCTTGCGGCCCCGTCTCGAAGACGTTCTGCACGACAGCGAAGGATCCTCGACTCAGCGACGGTCTAACCTCTCAGACAACGTTTGGGAGCGCCACATGGGCATCACATCCTCGCCGATCACACCGAGAGCTGAGCAGCGACTGAGCCTCAGCCCGCCACCGGATTCGAGCTTGCGTTGGCAAAACGAGCACGCAAGAGGCCAACGTAGAAGAGACGGCCGCGCTGCGACCGCGACGGCTGTGACCCTGGCAGCGCTCCTGCTCTTCTCTCCCTCATCACCAGCGGCCGGGAACGGCTTGCCGAACGAGCTGTGCCGCAGCGTGCCCAACATGATCGACGAGCTGCGCGCTCAAGGAGTCCGAATCGCCTACAGCGAAGGCCTCTTGCGTTCGGACATGCTCGTGAGAACGGCCCTCTCATCCACGGATCCCGCTGAGCGACTCGAGCAGCTGGTGGCACCCCACGGACTCGCGACGGAGCGGGTAGGCGACGGCACGTTGATGGTCGTGCCCGGACCCGAGATGGACGCTGCCATGGTTCGGGAACGTCGCGAGCAGGGCCAGTCGCTCCTGCAGAGAGAAACCAGCGTCGATGCTCTCCCCGACTGGAGGGGGCGCGCAGACTATGGAACGAGCTGGGTCGAGATGAACTTCGGCGGCGGACCAACGGGAGCCGAGCACGCCTGGCCCGCTGGCCTGGGAAGCGAGACTCGACACGTGGTCATCACCGTCGACCCTGGTCCAACCCACGCCGAGGACAGTTTCAACCTCAAGCAGCTGATCGTCGACGCCGGAGCCCGAGCCAGCAGGGCTCGGTTCGGGCTTCAGGGCGAGCGCGCGGTCATCGAGTCGCTCGTGGACGAATCACTCGCTCCCTACGTCGATGGCTACGTGTTCACCGACGATGCCTACATTCCACGAAGCGACACCACGGGAAGGCCCTGGTGGCGGACCGAACTCGGTCCTCGCTCGCTGCTTCGTACCCTGCTCGAGGGTGCCGAGCGAGGCGCCGGGCTCGTCCTCATCGACGACGCCGCTCCGGACCCCAAAGAACTGCGCTTCCTCGAGGCCATCAAAGACACGCGGGCTGGCCTGCTCGCCCAGAGCCTCCAGGACGATCGCGGACCCCAGAGTGCGCCGGTCGTCCTGCTGGATCCGAACAGCGGCAGCTACTTCGTGGCACTCGACCTGCGCGGCGACGGGCCCCGACGAGTCCAGGTCAGGCTGGAGCCGATGGCCTCCGCGGAAGTGGTCTTTCCCCGCAGCGGCGAGGTTGCCTGGGACAGCTACGGCCCAACGACCTCGCTGCAGCTCGATGCCACGAGCAACTTCTGGCTGATCGAGCTCGAGCCCTTGTCGGCCAGAGCTCGAAGCGGGCGCATGCTGATCGAGAACGAGGTCATCGTCGATCCGTACGAGGTTGTGGTCGCCAACCAGATCTTCCAGCAGCGCGAGCGCAACAAGGTGCTGTCGCTCGACGTCATGGAGTACGCAACCATCGTCCCTCTCTGGCGCGAGGGCCGGCAGTCGCGATGGGAGCACCGCATCATCCGCCGGCGCGGTTGGCTCGACGAGTATCACCACCTCACGCTGTGGCGCGACGGAGTCAAGGAGCCCCGCGACAAGCTCTTCAAAGGAATCCTCGGAAGGCCGATCGATCGCATCGAGATGGCGCCACTCGAAGTCGAGAACCGCAAGACCTACCGCTACCGCTACCTGGGCCAGGAGGATCTCGACGGTCACGCCACGTGGAAGATCGGCTTCGAGCCCGTCGTGCCAGGTCGACTGATGTCCGGAACCATCTGGGTAGACCAACAGACAGGAGCCCATCGGCGCATCAAGACCCGCCATCACGGACTCGGGATCGGCATCCTCGCGGGCGAGTACACCACCGACTTCGAGTGGATACCGGGAGACGGTAGCTGCCATTGGGACTGGCGCGACCGCCGCGGCAGCGAGACTCTCGACTATCTCGACTTTGTGGGTTCCTACAACATCGAGTACCAGCGGACCAACTTCAAGTTCAACCGCCCAGACATCGAAGAAGTTGTCGAGAGGTCGCACGCGAGCGACATCCTGATCCACGTCGCCGCGCCACCCGACGGTCATCGGTGGCTCCTGCGCGGCAGAGATCTCGTGCGGCGCCGAGGCGATCAACCTTACGGCCCGAGAGCCGTGCTTCGTGAGGGTGACGAGTGCCACAGGGAACACCCCGACGCCGAATGCTCCGAGGGCGTCGTGCCAGTGATGCAGAACGGCTCGACACTGGGGCCCCAACTGGAAGACGAGGACCAGACGTGGAGTGCGGGAGACGCCGTCCTCGCGGGTCTTCACGCTTTTCCATCGAGGTCGCGAGTGAGCTTCGGTTTCTCGGGCGGCTCGGGACCTACCGAGACCCAGTCACTCGTCGGCTTCAACTACGTCAACTTCGACCTCTTCGGTCGCGGGAGACGCGGCAAGGGAGAGCTCTATCTGTGGATCGGCGGCTTCGAAGACGACGGGCTGATCTCACTCACGGATCCCGAGCTCTTCGGCACGGCGTGGTCACTGACGACGTCTCTCGATGTCCGTTTCGACCCCGAGCAGGACTCACTCTTCCGGCTCGCCGAGCAGCCTCAGGGCGGTGACGACGTCTTCCGAGACCTGAGCCTCGACACGCAACGCACATCGATCCGGATGTCGGCCAGCAGGTCGCTCACGGGGAGTCTCTCGGCTCGTTTTCTCTACACATACAGCAACCTCGAGTTCGATCGCCGGGGGTCCACCGACCCCGAGTTCGTCCTTCCGCTGAATACGGCCGAGCACGTGCTCGGCACCGAGCTCACGCTCACGCGTGGAGGGTTCACCAGTGAGCTATCGGTGAACCATGGGCGACGGAGCGACTGGGAAGCATGGGGACTTCCCGGCCAGGAGGATGCCGAGTCGTCGTACACGCGTGCAGGTCTGCAGATCAGCATGGCACGCGCGATCGCCGGGACTCAGACCCTCGGCCTCGCACTGGGTGTGCATCGCGGCTGGAACGTCGATCGCTTCTCACGCACTCGGCTCTTCCAGATCGACGGCCGTGTCCCTGGCTACAGCTCGAGCATCGGCTTCGACGAAGGGGTTCTCGCCGCCTTCAGCTACAACTTCAACGTCTGGAAACTGCCCTTTCGCCTGCGCTTCGACGCCGCGGACATCGGCTACGACGACACCGCGCCCGATCTCGTCGACCAGCAGCTACTCGGCGCTCAGCTCAACCTCAACCTCCACGGGCCCTGGCAGACCGACTGGACCTTCGGAGTCGGGCGCGGCCTCTACGCCGAGCCCGAGCGCGAGGAACAGACGTTCTACTGGGTAGTCGCCTCGAGACGCTTCGGACGTCAGTGAGCGCTCAGCCGATCCGGAGACAGGGAAACAGGAGACAGGGACACGGAAACAGAGAGAGGGCGCGAGCGGACACCAAACCGCCGACAGGGGATTTTCAGTCGGTCGACGCAACGGCGGCTTCGCCACCCGCGAGCTCGTGTTCGAGGAGTCGAAACTCCTCGACCGGCCGACCGCCGATCAGATGCTGCTGGATGATCTGTTCGAGTACCGGCGGATCACACTTTCGATACCAGGTACCTTCGGGGTAGACGACTGCGATCGGTCCGTCGGCACACAGACGCAGACAATCCGCCCGAGTGCGGAGCACGGCACCAGAACCGGCTAGCCCCAACTCCTTGAGGCGTG
>JANQPS010000158.1 GCA_028285365.1 Thermoanaerobaculia bacterium
CTCCGGTGACGGTGGCGCCCGAGTAGCGTGCGATTTCGATCATCGGGCCGCCAACTCCGCAGCCGACATCGAGAACACGCCACCCCGGCGCCAGCCCGAGATCGTTTGCCAGATCTTGCTCGTGACGCCTCAGCGACTGTTTGACCGTCTCGTCTGCCCTTCGTGGTGCGAAGTGAAACGACGGTCCCCAGCCAAACTCGTAGAAGTCGGTCACGAGATCGTAGTAGTCGGTGACCATGGAGGCGTAGTTGGACTTGCGGGCCTCCACGGTTCCGTCTGAGCTCTCGTCGTGGAGCGCCTCGTAGCGCCTGCGCTGCTCTTCGACGCTTGCTGGAGCTGATGGCGATGCCGCTTTGTGCCCGGTCACGTGTTCCTCAGTCGAGTCGATTCGATCGACTCGAGTCCCGGCTCGCGGTTGCAGTCGCAAGCCTTCGTCCTTTCTCGACGGTGGTTGGCGTGAGATCCTCGGGCAGGAACTGCCGGTACCAGTCGCGCATACGGCGGACGGGGCCATCGCCTGGGACGAGCTTGGGTGGATCGCGATAGATCTTCTTCTCCCAGATGCCGATGTCCTCTGCGAACTGCGACATCCAAGACCCGACAACGTACCAGACCACCAGCCGGGGTACGGAACGAGACGCAAACCACCTGAAACGAACGCTCTGTTCGAGTGGTGAGAGTGGCGTCAATGTCTGAAACATCAGGATCTGACCCAGCTTCGGAAGCTCGAAGCGGAAGGTTGCAACTCCTCCCGGCCCCAGGAACTCGATGGTCGCCTCCGCTGCACTCCAGGATCGCTCCTTGCCGAAGACCTCCAGGACCGCGCTGTCTCTGAAGGTCGCCTTCCAGGGATCTGGGTCACCAGGAGACCAGCGCACCCGGTGTCGTATCTTCACCTTGGGCACCGACCACTGTGTCCAGGGCAGCTTCATGCGCGAGTGCAACACGTCGAAATGCTGGAAGTCGACGCTGTTCTCGGCAAATTCGATGAGATGCATGGCGACCGTCCCAAGGTCCTTCCAACCTCTAGGAACCAGAGCGCCGCTGTCGAGCTCTTCGTAGTCGCCGAGCTCGTGTGGCTCGTCGGTTCGTCCTTCGGCATTGTGAAAGACGAGCACCATGCCGTGCAGCTCGCGAACATGGATGCAGTCGGCTCTCACCGCGCGCGAGACCGGGCCTCGAGGGGTTGAGGTGACGGAGCCGTCCCTCCCGAATCGCCAATGATGAAAAGGACAAACGAGTGTGTCGTCTTCGACGGTGCCGTCACCGAGGTGGGCACCGAGGTGTGGGCAGTAGGCGTCTAGAGCGGTAACGGAGGGATTCGTCTTTCCCCGAAAGAGCACCATCTCCCGACCGAGGCAGGCAACGGTTCGAAGCTGGCCGGGCCGCAGCTCGTGGGAGTCGAGGACCCGATACCAACCGGTTGGATACGCGTGCGGATAGGTCGCGAGTCGTCGCTTGATGGCGTCGTCGTGGTGCATTCCGCGTCTGACTTGGCAGATCCGTGAAGAGGCGTCATCGCTAAACTACACTGCCCGTCTATCCCAGTTGTCTCGATAGACCCACATGGGTGGTCGACCGTGTCGACTTCGTGGCGTCGACTTCGTGGTGTCGACGACGTGTCAACGCGGCCGCCGACTTGTGACCCGCTTGGACCCTGGCTCTGCCCCGACTATGGCGCGTTTTCCTTTCCCATCGCTGCCTTCAGGCTGGTTTGTGGTCGAGCTCGCGCACAAGATCCGCCGCGGCTCGGTGCATCGATTTCGATACTTCGACCGCGAGCTCGTGCTCTACCGGACGAAGAGTGGTCAGGCTCGGGTCGTCGACGCGTTTTGTCCACACCTCGGTGCTCATCTCGGGCACGGGGGCCGAGTCGACGGTGAAGACATCGTGTGTCCGTTTCATGGCTTTCGTTTCGATGTTGAAGGCGCGTGTAGTCGAACCCCATACGGTTCCGCTCCGGCGAAGCGCGTGCGCCTCGGTCAACTACCCTGTCGGGAGCGCTGTGGAGTCGTGCTCGTGTGGTTCGACCCTCTGGGCAGACCGCCGAAGTGGGAGGTTCCCGAGCTCGACCTGGGGAGCTGGAGCCGCATCGTGAGCCATCGGTATCGCGTTGCCACGCACCCACAGGAGACCACCGAGAACAGCGTCGACTTCGGCCACTTCACAGAGCTGCACAGCTTCTCGAGTGCGTCGATGAGCTCACCACTCGAGACTGATGGACCTCAGTTGCGCACGAGCTACCGCGTGACCAAGCCGCTGCTTCCTCTCCGTGTCCTGGGTCGCTTGGCTGTCAGAGTCGATTTTGATGTCCACGTTTGGGGTCTAGGGTACTCGCTCGTCGAAGTTTCGGTGCCACGTTTCGGAGTCCAGTTGCGAGAGCTCGTGCTTCCGACACCGATCAGCGATGACCTTCTCGACCTACGCGTGGCTTCGATGATCAGGCGTCTGCCCGGTGCGCCGCTGAGCGGACTCGTCGCCTACCCGCTCTTGCTACTCACGTTTCGGGCTCTGCGGGCTGAAGTCGAGCGCGACATCCCCATATGGGAGCACAAGAAGTACTGCGAGAAGCCTGGTTTGGCGCCGGGAGATGGCCCGGTCGGGCTCTATCGTCGGTGGGCGCGTCAGTTTTACGTCTGGAGTGATGAAGACTCGATCCCGATGGTGGTCGATCGAGGAACTGGGAGCTCCTAGAGATGTCGATTCAACTGACCAGGCTGAACGCCGATACGAGCTGGATCCTCGAGGTGGACGGGACGAGATTGCTGCTGGATCCCTGGCTCGAGGGACCAGCGATCGTGGGACTGCCGTGGATTCACACGGCTGACCTGGCGCAGGCGGCGGTGCCGATCGCAGAGGTGCCGTCGGTCGACGCGCTCGTGATTTCGCACCCGTTCCCCGATCACTGCAACGCTCCGACGTTGCGCAAGCTGCGCGGGGACTTTCCGGCCTACGCGCCGGCCGTAGCGAGGCGACGAGTCAAGCGGTTGGGTGGCTTCGACGACGTGACGGTGCTCGGCAACTGCACGGGACGCGGTCAGGCGGTTCGGGTCGGCAACGTGTCGATCGCCTACTGTCGCGCCGGACACTGGTTCGATCCGACCCACAACGTTCTGGTCATTCGCGGGCTCGACTCCGGCTCCACGCTCGCGTATTGCCCTCATGGGGTGGAAGTCTCGGACAGGACGCGCGACGCGATGGAGGCCCAGATCGGAGATCGGCTCGATCTGCTGATGTGCAGCTTTACGCTTCTGGATCTGCCGATCTATCTGGGCGGCGTCGCAAATCTCGGTCAGCAGGCGGCGGTCGGCCTGGCGCAATACTTTTCGCCGGACTGGGTTCTGCCGACTCACGACGGTGACAAGCCCGACAGTGGCTTCATCTCCTGGGTGTCGAAGCTGGAGCGCTGCGTCGAGCCTGGAGAGCTCCTGTCTCAGCATGGAATCAGCTCGGCCATTCCGTCGATCGAAATTGGCAGGACCTGGTCGTCGGCCGACGCCTAGTCGTCTAGTCAGAACCTTCCAGCAGTTCGATCATCCGCGCGGCGGCGGTCTCACCGAGTCCCTCGCGAAGCTCCCGTGAGCCGCTCGTGAGCCGGTCGAAGCCACTCCGTTCGATCTTGATGACGCGAGTGGGGAGCGCTCCGCAAGCCCGGACTGTTGCCGTTCGCTCACGATTCTCCAGCAGGCCGATCTCCCCGAAGTAGTCGACGGCTTCGAGGCGCGCCAGGGGGACTTCGTTGCCGCTCGGATGTCGATTGGAGACCTCTACTTGACCACCGACCAGGAGATAGAAGGTGTCGGCGACATCTCCTTGGCGAATGATGGCCTCGCCGGCGCTGTACTCCTCGAGCTCCCACGAAACGTCGAGATCTTCGAGTGAGTTCGCGTTCAGGTCTGGCAGCATGGCGGCAAGGGTGCGAGTCAGAGAACGACGTCTCATGGTCGCTGCCAGTTCGCTGGTCGTCAGGTCGCAGTCGACGGCGAGCGTGTTGAAGGCGTTGCGGCCCAGGCGGAGTACTCTGAGGGATTCGCTGCTGGTGACCCGAACCGTCGCCGTGCGTGGGACACGCTGCAAGAGCCCGATCTCGCCGAAAGAGTCTCCGGGGCCGAGTCGAGCGAGTTGTTGCACCCGGCCGTCTCTATCCGCCAGAACGTTCACGTGCCCTCCACGGATGACGTAGAAGCTGTCGGCTTCGTCACCCTGTCGGAAGACCTCGGTGTCGGGGGCAAAAGAGACCTCGGTCAGTTCCTGCTGAAGTCGGTCGCGAGCCTCAGGCTCGAGTCCTGCCAATGCGGTGTCGACTGCTGAGGTCGCCGGCCTTGGCGCCGTGATGGGCGACGGTTCTGTCTCTCGCGTGTGCAGCGAGACTTTGAACCGGGCCTCTGGAATGGGACGCGGAAAGCCTCGCACCACCAGTTTGCGTTGCGGGTCGGCGAGCCGGATGTCGCTTCCTCGGAGAAGACCCGCCATGGTGATCTTGGCGAGTGCAAGAGAGAGGCCGCGCGACATGCACGAATGACGTCCCAGGCCGAAGGGTGCGTAGGCGTGCGGTTGGAGATGCTCGTTGCGGCCTGCCATGCAGCGTTCGGGGTCGAAGCGGTCGGGGTTGGGATAGAGATCGGACATGAAGTGCGTGGCGGGACCCGCGATGTAGATCATCTGGCCTGCTTCGAAGTCGTACCCCTGAAACTCGAAGTCGTGGGCTATCACCCTCGGCAGGGCGATGGCCATCGGATAGCGACGGAGGGTTTCCAGCAACGTGGCACTCAGCAGTTCCATGCGTTTGAGGTCCATGATGCTGGGCTCGCGGTCCGGCAGGTAGGCGTCGACCTCTTGTCGGAGACGGTCCGAGAGATCCTGGTCGCGGAGGACTTCGTAGAGGGTGAAGCTCACGTGGCGATAGAGATAGATGCCGGCGTTCTTGAGGGGCAACATGGCGAGCGCCAAGAGCGCCTTCTGGTCGAATCGATCAGGTTGGCTGCGCTCTAGCATGACCAGTGCATCGAGAACGTCTGGCGGCCTCGAGCCATCGGGCTGGGATTGCCTTCTCTCCTCGAGCACGTTCTCGAGAAACCCCGCGAAGCGGTTGCGAGCGCGCCTGACCGGCGGCAGATAGAGCGTCTTCTCAGGCAGGGCGTGGCCTACGGCGACGATTCCCATCATCGTGCCGTAGAGGCTCACGTCGGAAGCAAGGCGGCCGATGGTCTGGTTGGTCGTGCACGTCGATACGAGGTCGAAGACCAACTCCCGTAGAGCGGCCTCGACGTGCAGGTGTTGTCCCTCTCGCCAGTTGGCGATCTGCAGCTCGATCCGCTCGAACAGCCTCGGGACAAAAGGCTCGATGGCGGATACCGAGAGTGCTGGCCCCAGCAGTCTCCGCAACTCGAGATGGCGGTCGCCGTCGTGACAGTTGGGAGCTGCGTCGCTCTCCATCTCGCGCACCATGCGCTGGTAGGTCCGTGAGTTGCTGAAGACTTCGTGGCCGCAACGCGAGAAGAACTGGTTGGCCTCGAGTCCAGCGAGGGTCAACATCTCCTGCCCTGGATAGCGGATGCGAAAGACCGGCCCGAGGCGGGCGTGTGCCTTGGCGAAAAAACGGCAAGGGTCCCCGGTGGCCTGAAAGGAGTTGCCGAGAAGCGGCAGGCCGGGGTGGATCGGTGCGTCTTTTGAGTGCGGCATGACGATCTGCTGCGACGAAACTACAGCGTCGCGAACGAAGGTGGCTGGACCTCAACTCAGACGCAGTCGGAGTCGATCACCCGACGTGCTGAGGTTGGCACCCACCGGGAGCCACAAACCGGAGTCAGGCTGGCGCGGTCTTGCCGCTACTCAGACGGCGGTGCTTCGTAGGCTCCGACGTCGGGTGTGGAGTCTCGAGGTCGCCCTTCGATGTCGTGAGTGGCCGCGCCCACGGGATTGCCGTCGTCGATAGCCGGTGAATCTGGTGCCAGACGCAGGTCCTCGCCGAGCCAATTGACGAAGTAGTCGTCCAAATCGTCCGCGACGATCTCGTGATTGTGGTCGCCACCCGCCAGATTGCGACTCGTGAGATTGTTGCGCACGGTGTTGCCGGTACCCTCGATGGTGATCCAGGTGCGGGTCGGCCAGCCAGAGCTCCCGGGCGGTAGACCAGGGAAGTTGGATCCGCCGATGACGGTGTTGTTGACGATCTCCGAGTTGTTGGTGTCGTACCAGGTGATGCCGTGCCAATGATCACCCTTGCAGACGTTGTTGGTGATCTTGATGCGCTCCTTGGGGCCGTCTTCGAAGCCGCTCAAGCACTGCGTTGGTGACCACGTTTCGGCGGGTTGTCCCGGCCCGTAGCGATTCATGAACACGTTGCCCGTGACCTCGATGTCCGAGGAGGTGTCGAGACCGGCTCCCATGTGACTCTGAAAGAAGTCGTCGTGGTGCCCGTCACCGAGTGACACGGCGTCGTAGATGCGATTGCCGACGAAGCGGTTGTGGTGGCCACCGGTGGCGATGCCGTCGCGCGAGAAGTACTCGACCTCGTTGTTGATGACGTCGGTGTTGTTGGCGCCGACCACGAAGCCCATGGCGACTCGCTCCAGGTGGTTGCACCTGACCACGACCGGACCGGTGACACTGTAGATCCGCATCGCGTCGGTTGCCTTCTCGAGCCAATCGTCGACGGTGAGGAGCGCTCCGGAAGTGAAGTGGTTGCCATCGAGCTCGATGTTCAGCGCCGGGCCATGGGTGCCATGGTCGTCGATGCGAATCATGGTGCCGCCGCCGTCGTTCGTGAAACTGAGCCCTTCGAGTCGCCAGTAGCCGCTGCCTCTGAAGTGCACGGAGCGAATGTTGGCTACTCGTGGCTGACTGGAGCGAATGGTCACCCAACTCGAGTTGTAGCAGCCCGTGATCTGCAGGTCCTGATCGTGTCCGAGCTCACCCTCTAGAACGATGACGTCGCCGCCCTGGACGGGGGCTCCGGGGTTCCGAGGCGTCCCGAATCGATCGGTGCATGCGACTTCGTTGTCGATGACGTGCTGCAGAGAGGCCCAAGGGTTCGCGGGAGTTCCGTCACCGGTGACGTCGTCGCCCTCGTTCGGATCGACGTGGTGCTGCACCTCGCCGTCGTCGACCGGGTCGAGCAGGCAAGGACCCACCCCCGTGCTACCGCCTTCGAACAGATCCCAGGCCCAGAGATCTCCGCTTTCGACGCCATCGTCGAAGACGAGGTTGGCCTGACCTGAAGCGAGCGCAGTCGACAGAGTGGCGACGAGCGCCGCCGCGACGACCAGGCGACGAGCGGTCAGGGCCCCGCAGGTAGCCGTCTCGTATAGCCACATGGCTACGAGTCTACTGGACCGGGCTCTTTGAAGCTCCGCTACGAGAGCTGGGGTGGTCTAGACCCTGGTCGTGTGACCTTTCCAGAAAGGCTCGCGCAGTTGTCGCTTGAGGATCTTGCCTGAGCCCGTCTTGGGCAGCTCGTCGAGGAAGTCGAGAGATCGCGGCACCTTGTAGCTGGCCAGGTGCTCACGGGCAAACGCCGCGACCTCTTCGCCGTCGAGTGACTCTCCGGGGACCGCGACGATCGTGGCATGGACACTCTCGCCCCATTCTTCGCTCGGGACTCCGAAGACGGCGGCTTCGTAGATCTTCGGGTGATGCTCGAGGGCGGCTTCGATCTCGGCGGGATAGATGTTGACTCCGCCGGAGATGATCATGTCCTTCTTGCGGTCACAGATGTAGTAGAAGCCCTCGTCGTCGAGATAGGCGACGTCTCCGACCGTGTGGTATTCGCCGCGCGTGTCTTCTTCGTACTTGTCCTGTGCCTTGTGGTAGGTGGTGAAGACACTCGGACTCCGGACGAACACCTCTCCAGGGACATTGGTTTCGGTGACTTCGTTGCCGTCGTCGTCCAGGAGCTTGACCTCGACGAACGGCGCAGGCTTGCCACAGGATCCTGGCTTGCGAAGCTGGTCCGGCGGCTCGAGGATCATGTTGACCCCGAGCTCGGTCGAGCCGTAGACCTCGAACAGCGAGTCATCCGGAAAGTCTCCCAGATAGGCCTGCTTGAGCGGATAAGGCCAAGGCGCTGCGTTGGCGACCATCACCCTCATGCTGCTCGTGTCGTAGCGCGCCTTGATCTCCTCGGGGAGGCTACAGATGCGCCGAATTGGTGTCGGGGCGGAGAACGTCGAGGTGACGCCGTAGTGCTCGACGAGGCGCAGCCAGTCTTCGGGGTCGAACTTTCTCTGCAGCACGACGGTATGGCCGATCAGGAACGCAATTCCCATGAAGCCACCCGGGCCGGAGTGGTAGAGCGGACCGGTCGTCAGGTAGACGTCGTCGGGCTGGTAGCCGAGGACCTCGATCATGCCGGCCAGTTGATCGGGGTTCCCCTGGCCGGTCCTCACGGCGCCTTTGGGGTGACCGGTCGTGCCGGAGGTATAGATCATGGTCCGACTCTCGATCTCGACGGGTGGTGGCTCTTCGGCCGACGATCCGTCGATCAGCTCGTTGGCGCTTTGCATCCCTGCCCCAGGATCTCCGCCGAAGACCACGACCTCCTGGAGTTTGGGAGTCTGCTTGCTGATGGCTTCGAAGAGCTCGACCTGCTCCGCGTCGATCCATGCGAAGGTCGCATCCGAGTTGTCGACGACGTAGGCAGCCTCTTCGGGTGACAGACGGTAGTTGAGGGGCACTGTAGTGGCTCCGAGCTTGCGCCCGGCCTGGCCCAGAGTCACCACGTCGGGTGAGTTCATTCCGCACCAAAGAATCGTGCACGTGGGCCCGAAGCCACGTGCGTGCAGCGCGTTGGCCAACCGATTGACTCGCTGGTTGAGCTCGGAGTAGCTCCAGCGCGTCTCTTCCTGACCTGGACGCAGCTCTAGCAGCGCCGTCTTGTCTGGATGGCTTGCCGCATGACCGGCAAGGTAGTCAGGGGCGGGATCGGCTGCTGAATCGGTCATCGTCTGCTCCGAAAGTACGCTGTCAGATCGGGAGGAACATTTTGCGAGCTGAGCAAGGGTCTCGGCCGTCACCTGCGCAAACCAAGGTAGCTGAGGTCGTCAGGCCGCGTCGTCGGAGTCGCTCCAGCCTGAGCCGTGCAGAGCGTTGGCGAGGACGCGACACGCGTCGAACGTCGTGAAGATCCCGGCGAGCTTGCCTTCGTGACGGACGAGCGCGCAGTCGACGCGATGCTCGATCATGTGCGCCAGCACGGCGTCGAGCGGACGGTCCATGTCCACCACGAACACCCGTGTGCTCATGGCGTCGTCGACCGTACCCTTCGAGCCCGGAGGCTGGTCGAGGGACTGAGCGCTGATGATCCCTATGAGCTCACCTGCGGATTGGACCGGCAGGTGGCGGAAGCCTTGAGCCGACATCAGCGATCGAGCTTCGCTCAGACTCGCACCGGAATCGATGAAATGCGGGAACGGAGTCATGACCGTCTTGATCTTGGGGATGTCCCCGTCGAGGCTGAGCTTCTTCATGTGCTTGGTGGAGATACGTCGAGAACGTCAGGTGTAGGGCAGCCAGGGTCAGCCATAGATCAGCTATAGGTCAGCTATAGAGAGCCAGTGCCCTGGGGGCTTTGGCATTCGGCTCGTTTCCAGAGTCGAGGTGGATGGACAGTGTTCCGTGCCGGAGCGTGAAGTCGACGGCCTTGCCGCCAGGGTACTCGGAGATCCGCGACACGCTGCGCGGGTAGTCCGCAATCTCGATGGCCGCTGGCATCGATTCCGAAGCCGTCTCGACGTGAAGGTAGACCACACCGTCGCGCTCGGTACTCAGCACCGCGTCGTGTCCCTGGACAGGACCCCAGGTCGTGTCGTGTATCGAAGGTCCATAGCGGTCGAGGAACTGCCCAACGCGGTCCAGGCGCTCGAGGGCTTGGCTCGGGAAGCTGCCGGTCGGCGACGGTCCGACGTTGAGCAGCAGGTTGCCGCCTCGGCTGGCCACTTCGACGAGCGTACGAATCAGTTCGGCAGTCGACTTCCACTCCGTGTCGGACGGGTTGTAGGCCCAGGTCCGATTCATCGTCAGGCACGTCTCCCAGCGCTGGAACTCGTCGGCATCGGGAAGGAGCTTGGTCGGGAAGCGCGCAGCCTGTGCTGCAGCGAGCAGGTTCTCCATCTGGGCCTCGGACCGATCGCTGAGCAGCAGATCGAAGAAGCCCTTGATGGCTTCTTCGGTCACGGCGGGGGTCGGTCGCTTTGACTTGACGGGAATCCCGGTCGGGAAGAACTGCTCTGGAGTGATGTAGTCGCCGGGTCCCAGACGGTCGTTGACGAGCGTTTCGGGGCTCAGATCGCGAATCGCTCCGACCATGCGCTCCGGTTGGTAGCGATCGTGGTCGAAGAGACCGTCGAACCAGATGACCGACACCGGACCGTAGTCGCTCAGCAGCTTGCGTAGATGATCCTCCATGCGGTCGAGGTAGCCGGACCATTCTGGTCGATCGGGTTGACCGGTCCAGTTGCTGGACGAGGGTTGGCTCGTGTCTCGGTAGCCTGGGTCGTGCATGTCGGGTGGGGAGTAGTAGAACCCGAGTCTCATGTCGCGCTTGGCGCAGGCTTCCGCCAACTCGGCGCAGATGTCGCTGCCGTATGGCGACGCGGTGACCTTGTAGTCGGTGCCGGGAGCGTCGAACATGCAGAAGCCGTCGTGGTGTTTGGCGGTCAGCACGATGTAGCGCATCCCCGCGCGCTCTGCCTGTCGAACCCAGCCTTCAGGGTCGAACTCTCGGGGGTCGAACCGGCTCGCCAGCGAGACGTAGTCGTCTTCGGAGATGGCCGGCTGCGGTAACACCTTCCTGAGCCCGGGCACCATGATGGGCCAGGAGGCCTCGACGCCAGCCAGTGAGTACGGTCCCCAGTGAACGAACAGTCCCAGCTTCGCGCGGTCGAACCAGTCGAAGCGATCTGCGGTCATCCGTGCTGGCTCTCCGTAGCCCAGAAGTGTGGACGCGCCCCCGAGCGAGCCGGATGTGGCGCTAGCTGCCGACCCGACAGCAACGGTGCTCAGAGCCATCAAAAGGTCGCGGCGGGTCGGTCGGCTCATGAGTGGTTCCAAGGACGTAAGGACGGGATGTCGAGTGTATTGCCTCCTCGGCAATCTGCTAAGTCTCCGGCTCCTGGGCGACTAGGTCCTCTCGAGGATGTCGTGACAGGATCTGCTGACTTCTTGGCGAGCCATCACACTGCAGCACCAGCATCACGAGCAAGAGCTCGCGAACAACCTCACGGATCGAGACCATGACTGAGAACGCCGACAAGGCTTCGGCCGTACACACTCCGCCCGACAGACTTTCACTCAACCCTCGCAGCAAGTTCTTCGACATGCAGCACCTCGAACGCGGAGTCGGTATCCGCTTCAAGGGCAACGAGCGCCAGGACGTCATGGAGTACTGCGTGTCCGAAGGCTGGATTCGAATCCCGGCAGGAAAGTCCCTCGATCGTCACGGGCATCCGATGACCGTCAAGCTCAAGGGGCCCGTTGAGGCGTGGTATCTCGACGCGGTCAGCGGGGGCACTCCTGACGATGGAGCTACTGAGGACGTCGAGACCGAACAAGTCGAAGATGACGGAACGGCTGGAGAACCGGAATCATGAGAGTGGCACGACGACCGAAGCGACTGACGACCCTGCTGCTCGCGGGCGCGACGTTCTGTCTGGCGTCCTGCACCTCGGACGGTGGTGATACAGGGGCAACTGCAGCCACCTCAGATGCCAGCGATCTGCAGCAAAGAGCCCGCGAGATTCACGATCGGGTGCTCGTGCTCGATGCGCACGCCGACATCGAAATTCCCGGTCAGCCGTCCCGCTACGCCGGTGCCGATGGACTCTCGAAGGTGGCGCCCGAAAAGATGAAGGCGGGCGGAATGGATGCTGTGGTCATGGCAGTTGCGGTGGGACCCGGACCGCGTACCCCCGAGGGTTACGCCGCTGCTCGCGAGACGGCGGACCAGGAGCTCGCGGCGGTTCAGCAACTCGTAGGAGACGCCAGCAACGAAGCGGTGCTGGCCCTGACTGCTGACGCAGTCGAGGCTGCCCACGCGGAGGGTCAGCGGGCTCTGCTGCTCGGCTTTCAGAACGCGTTGATTCTCGGAAAAGACGTAGATGGCATCGACTCTCTCTATGCGGACGGAGTTCGCGTGTTTGCGCTGACCCACATGGGCCACAACGACTTCGCTGACTCTTCCAGGCCATTGTTCGTGGGGGAGACTGGCTCTTATGAGCCCGAAGCCGAGCACGGTGGTTTATCCGACCTGGGCCGAGCCGCCATTCGCAAGCTCAACGAGCTCGGAGTCGTCGTCGACGTCTCCCAGCTCTCGAAACCGGCAACCCTCGAAGTGCTCGAGCTCAGCAGGGCACCGGTCATCGCCAGTCACTCGAACGTCAAGGCGCTCTGCGACGTGCGTCGCAATCTCTCGGACGAGGAGCTCGATCTCATTGCCGAGAACGGTGGAGTCGTCCACGTGGCTGCGTTCAGGGGTTATCTCTTCGACTCCAACGACGAGAAGCTGGACAGCGACATTCGGGCAGCTCGTCGTGAGGTTGGTCTTCCCGAGGACTATGACTATCCGTTCGAGCTCTACTGGGAGCTGGACGATCCGGAAGTACAGCAGTCATACATCGGTGCCATCAGCAATCTTCTCGGGCCGGGCAGCGTCGACGCCATGCTCGATCACGTCGACTACATCGTCCAGCGCGTCGGGGTCGACCACGTCGGAATCGGCAATGACTTCAATCACGGCTCGGGCATCGAAGGGTTCGACGACGCGAGCGAGTCTTTCAACGTCACTCTGGCCCTGCTCGAACGTGGCTACAGTGAAGAAGACATCGCGAAGATCTGGGGCGGGAACTTCTTGCGTGTCATGCGGGCCGCAGAGGCAGCAGCGACAGCGAACTAGTTCGGCGCGTGACGCTGAGCGTCTCGGACACATGTGCGAGCGCTATCTGCGGGTAGTTGCTTTGCAGAGGCCAGTCAGCCCCGACGCGATCGATCTCGACGAGGCCTTGCCCGGAGTGATCCGCTCGATGCGAGCGAGCCTGGCGGCCGGCGACGGCTATACTCCGCCCGATCCAAAACCAGCATAGACATACTGGGAACGCGGACAGCGGGCCGCGAGCCAGTCGAAGGAATCGCTCTGAGTCAGCTCCTGCAGGTCCTCATCAATGGGCTAGCCGTCGGCTGTATCTACGGCCTGATCGCGCTCGGTTTCGTGCTCGTCTACAAGGCGACCGAGATGGTCAACTTCGCTCAGGGCGACCTCATGATGCTGGGCGCCTTCTTCGGCGTGACTCTCATCGGTGACTTCGGGCTGCCCTGGTTGCTGGGCCTCCTGCTCGCGGTGCTGTCTCTGGCGGTTTTCGGCTATCTACTCGATGCGTTTGTTCTACGCCGGGTCCTCGGGGAGCCCCAGTTTGCAATCGTGATGCTGACGATCGGCCTGGGCTTCGTCTTCCGTGCCGTCGCCGGACTGGTTTGGGGCTACGACCCGCAGAGCTTCCCCACGCCGTACACCGGCAAGACCCTGCGCATGGGCGAGGTGGTCGTGAGCTACGAGAACCTCACGATCCTCCTGGGCACCTTCTTCCTCTGCCTCGTACTTTTCCTCTTCTTCCGTCACACGCGGCTCGGCATCGGTATGCAGGCCACGTCGCAGAATCAGCTTGCGGCCTACTACGTGGGCATTCCCGTCAAGCGGGTCTTCTCCCTCGTTTGGGCGATCTCCGCTGGCGTCGCTGCCGTCGCCGGGATCCTCCTGGCGCCCGTGTCGCTCGTCCAGCCGGGCATGGGATTCATCGGGATCAAGGCCTTCGCTGCAGCGGTGATCGGCGGTTTCGGCTCCATCCCCGGGGCGCTGCTCGGCGGGTGGATCATCGGCATCTCCGAGCAGGTCGCGGGTGTCTACCTGCCCGCCGGTTTTCAGGAAATGACCGCCTACGGCATTCTCATCATCGCCCTCGTCCTTCGCCCCGAAGGGCTCTTCGCCCAGGTCCAGCGCAAGAAGGTCTGATCGCAACGGACACCCAATGCGGTTTCTCTTCAAGACGCACTACAACCAGGACATCGACCACCTCAAACACGGTGGCGACCGGTTCTGGTACGGCCTGCTCCTGCTCCTCGTCGTAGCGGCGCCGGCAGCGCTCGACACCTTTTATCTGGGTGAGCTCAACCTGGTGATGATCTACGCCATCGCCGGCGTGGGCCTGATGCTGCTCGTGGGCTACACCGGCCAGGTGTGCATGGGCCACGCGGCGTTCCTCGCGATCGGCGCCTACACCCACTCGCTGCTGCTCGGCGCAGGTGTGCCGTTTCTCTTGTCGATGATCGCAGCGGTCCTGGTCTCCGCCCTCGTCGGCGCCGGCGTCGGATGGATCGCGCTGCGCATGACGGGCCTCTACCTGGTGATCGCCACCCTGGCCTTTGCGATGCTCACCGAGCAGACGATTTCGCGGGCCGAGTGGCTCACGGGGGGCTTTCGAGGCCTGTCCGTGCCGCAGGCGAGCCTCTTCGGCTTGCCGCTGACCGAGGTGTGGCAGCGGTACTACCTGACGCTCGTCCTCCTAGTCGTGGTCCTCATCGCAGCGCTCAACATCCTTCGATCCTCGACGGGGCGGGCCATGGTCGCGATCCGTGACTCGGAGATCTCCGCCGAGAGTGTCGGCATCAACGTGGCCGTCTACAAGACTCTCGCCTTCGCCCTGAGCGCGGGCATCACCGGCCTCGCGGGCGCCCTCTTCGCGCATCGCCTCGGGTATCTCTCTCCCGACGCGTTCACCTTCCTCATTTCGCTGCAGCTTCTGCTGATGGTGGTGGTGGGCGGCGTCGGCTCGATGCGTGGCGTCATCTACGGAGCGCTCTTCATCGGTTTCCTGCCCCAGCTCCTGGCCATCGCTCGCGACACGCTACCGCGGCAGATCGCGCAGGCACCCGGTCTCGAACCGGGCATCTTCGGCCTCATCCTCGTGTTGGTGATCCTGTTCGAGCCGCAGGGTATCTTCGGCCGCTGGCTCAAGATCAAGAGCTATTTCCAGCTTTTCCCGCTCTATCGCCGCGCGACTCACAAGCGCCAGAAGACCTACATGCGCACAGAGAGGCTGCGATGAGCTACCTCGCCGTCGAAGACCTGTCGATTCGTTTCGGCGGCATCAAGGCCGTTGACGGCGTGAGCTTCGGCGTCGAAGAGGGTGAGGTCTTCGCCATCATCGGGCCGAACGGAGCCGGCAAGACGACACTCTTCAACCTGGTGAGTGGCATCTACACCCCGGACGGCGGAAGCGTGCACTTCGCTGGCCAGGACATCACCTCACTGCCGGCGCATCGCATCGCGCCGCTCGGACTTGCGCGCACCTTCCAGAACATCGAGCTCTTCGAGCACGCTACGGTCCTGCAGAACCTCCTCATCGGTCGGCACATCCACCGCAAATCGCACGCCCTCTCCCACCTGCTGTTCCTGCCCTCTGTGAGGCGAGAGGAGCTCGAGCACCGGCGTCGCGTGGAGGACGTCATTGATCTGCTCGAGCTTGCCCACTACCGCGAGCAGACGATCGCGAACCTGCCCTACGGGGTGCGCAAGGTCGTGGAGGTCGGCCGAGCGCTGTGTCTCGAGCCGAAGCTCCTGCTCCTCGACGAGCCCACCTCCGGGCTGAACCCCGAAGAGAGTGAGGACATGGGGTTCTGGATCGAAGACATCAACCGTGACCTGGGTGTGACGATCATCATGGTGGCGCACGACATGGGTCTCGTGAGCCGAGTGGCCGGACGGGTGCTCGCGCTGAACGAGGGCCGCGTGCTCGCCCAGGGCAGCCCCGACGAGGTACAGAAGAACCCCGATGTCGTCGACGCCTACCTGGGGGGAGAGTGAGGTCGGTATGACGGAAGCGCAAGCCCAGAGGGAGGCGGCCTCGGACGTGCTGCTCGAGCTGAAGAACGTCGAGACCTACTACGGTCCGATCATGGCGATCCGCGGTGTCAGTCTCACCGTGCCCGCTGGCCGCATCGTCGCGGTGTTGGGAGCCAACGGGGCGGGCAAGACGACCATCCTGCGCACCATCTCCGGCGTGATGGATCCCCAGAAGGGACAGATCTTCTTCGCTGGCGAAGAGATCGCCCGCCGCGACCCCGATGCCGTGATGCGCCTTGGTCTGAGCCACGTCCCCGAGGGCCGCGAGGTCTTCCCCTTCCTGACGGTGAGCGAGAACCTTCAGATGGGCGCCTTCAGCCGCCGAGATCGGGTCACCATCGCCAACGATCTCGACCGCGTCTACGACTACTTCCCCGCGCTCGCCGATCGAGGCTCACAGCAGGCGGGCCAGCTGTCCGGCGGCGAGCAGCAGATGCTCGCCATCGGACGGGCGCTGATGGCACATCCCAAGATGCTGCTGCTGGACGAGCCGTCGCTCGGCCTGTCGCCACTGCTGGTGCACCAGATCTTCGACATCATCAACCGCATCAACGAAGAGCAGGGCATGACGATCCTCGTCGTCGAGCAGAACGCCCACGTCGCGCTGAACCACTCGCACTACGGCTACGTGCTCGAAAACGGGAGAGTCGTCATGGACGACACCTGCGAGAAGCTCGCGAGCTCGCCGGACATCCAGGAGTTCTATCTCGGCATGAAGGACCAGATGCCGAGAGGAGTCCGCCGGTGGAAGAAGCGCAAGACCTGGAGGTGAGCATGGGCGCCTTGGCATCCAACCCCGATCTCGTGCGCGAGACACGAACGACCGACGAAGGCCGCGAGCTCGAGATCTGGCGCGACAACAGCTTCGACGGCACGGTGGCGACGATGTTTTGGAGCCGCGTCGAGAAGTACGGTGAGCGCACCGCCATGCGGGAGAAAGACTTCGGCATCTGGCAGCACATCTCGTGGCGGGAGTTCGGAGAGAAGGCCCGCCACACGGGGCTCGCGCTGCGATCGCTCGGCTTCGCCAAGGGTGACGTCGCGTGCATCCTGTCCAACACCGTCACCGAGTGGATGTTTGCCGACATGGGTGTGTTGGGAATCGGAGGCGTGTGTGCCGGGATCTACCCCACCGACGCGGCCGAGCAGGTGGACTACCTGGTCAACGACTCGAGCTGCAAGGTGATGTTCGTCGAGGACGAGGAACAGCTCGACAAGGTGCTCGAAGTGCGCGCGCGCTGCCCCAGCCTGGAGCACATCGTCATCTTCGACATGGAGGGTCTGCGCGACTTCGAGGACCCGATGGCCATGAGCTTCGACGACCTGCTCACTCTGGGACGCGAGCAGGACGAGCTCCACCCCGAGGCCTGGGCCGAGTGCCTCCAGCTGGCGAAGCCCGAGGACCTGGCGATCCTCGTCTACACCTCCGGCACCACCGGCCCGCCGAAGGGCGCCATGATCAGCCACCACAATCTCGTCTTTCAGTGCGTCAACGGCCCGCACGTGCTGTCACAGGGGGAAGACGACGAGCGCATGGCCTTTCTGCCCCTGTGCCACATCGCCGAGCGGATCTTCGTGTACTACTCGCTCTACGCTGGTACGAAGCTCAACTTCGTCGAGAATCCGGAGACGGTGCCGGAGAACGCCCAGGAGATCCAACCGACTCTGTTCTTCTCGGTGCCGCGCGTCTGGGAGAAGTTCTACTCGGCCATCAGCATCGCGCTGTCCGACGCCACCTGGCTGCAGCGATGGGCGTACGACAAGGCGATCGGCCTCGGGTTCCAAAGAGCCGACAAACGGCTCGCGGGAGAGCCGACGAGCGCGGGACTGGAGCTCGCCTACCGCATCGGTAGCGCGCTCGTGCTGCGCAACATCCGCAAGTTCATAGGCATCGACCGATGCCGCTGGATCGGCACCGGCGCCGCGCCGATCTCTCCCGATCTGATCCGCTGGTACCTGGCGCTCGGCATCGACATGGTCGAGGGGTATGGCCAGACCGAGAACACGGGCATCGCCACCATGCTCGAGCCGGGCGAGATCAGGCCCGGTACCGTCGGCCGCGCCGTGCCGTGGGGCGAGGTGAAGATCTCCGAAGAGGGCGAGATCCTCATTCGCGGAGAGCACGTCTTCATGGGCTATCTCAACCAGCCCGAGAAGACGGCCGAGACGGTTCGCGACGGGTGGCTTCACACCGGCGATGTCGGCGAGATCGATGACGAAGGCTTCCTCAGGATCACCGACAGAATGAAGGACATCATCATCACGGCCGGCGGCAAGAACATCACCCCGAGCGAGATCGAGAACCAGCTCAAGTTCTCGCCGTACATCGCCGACGCCGTGGTGATCGGCGACAAGCGCAAGTTCCTGAGCTGCCTCGTGATGATCGATCACGACAACGTCGTCAAGTACGCTCAGGACAACCACGTGCCGTTCACCAACTACCAGAGCCTGTGCGCCGCCGAGCAGGTCATCGAGCTCATCGACGAGCAGGTGCAGGCCGTCAACGCCAAGTTCGCGCGCGTCGAGCAGGTCAAGAAGTTCCGCCTCATCGACCAGGAGCTCACCCCCGAAGACGACGAGCTCACGCCGACGATGAAGCTCAAGCGCAAGTTCGTGAACGAGAAGTACGCGCCGCTGATCGACTCGATGTACGGAGGCTAGTGCCATGACCTATCGATACCGTTCTCTCATCGTCCCCGCCGTGCTGCTGTGCGTGCTCCTCGCAGGATGCGGAGGCTCCGGCGATCCCGAAGCCTCTGGCGCGGCCGAGGAAATCGTGCTCGGCGCCTACAGCGACCTGTCCGGCCCGGCCGCCGCCATCGGTGTCGGTGCCACCAACGCGGCGCGTCTGCTGTTCGATCGCGTCAACGAGGAGGGTGGCATCCACGGCCGTCAGATCCGCTACGTCGTCGAGGACGGTCAATACCAGGTACCGCGCGCCGTCCAGGCGGCCAACAAGCTGATCAACCGCGACAAGATCTTCGCCATGGTCGGCTCCCTCGGTACCCCGATGAACAACGCCGTCATGAGCACTCAATTCCAAGCGGGCATTCCCAACATCTTTCCGCTCTCGGGCGCCCGCTCCATGGCGGAGCCTCTTCACCCGCTGAAGTTCGCCGGTATCTCCACCTACTACGGTCAGACGCGCTCTGCCATCAAGTACTTCATCGAGGAGAAGGGCAAGGAGCGCATCTGCACCATGACCCAGGACACCGACTACGGAACGGAGCTGACCGACGCTGCGAACGATCAGCTCGGCGAAATGGGGCGACAGGTCACCGAGTCGACTGCCCACAAGCCCCTCGATACCGACTTCAGTGCTGCGATCCTCAAGCTGAGGGAAGCCGACTGCGACCTGATCGTTCTCGGCAGCATCATCACCGACACGATCCTGGCGATCTCGGCGGCGCGAGCAATCGACTGGGACGTCGACTTCGTTGGCCCGATCGCGGCGTTCGAGTCCGAAGTCGCGGAGGCGGAGGGCGGCGTGACCAACGGCTTCTACGCGATGACGTCATTCGAGTTCCCCTACCCCGACCATCCCCGCCAGGAGGTTCGTGACTTCGTCGCCGCGTACCAGGAGCGCTACGGGCAGGATCCCAACACCGGCTCGCTCTTCGGCTGGCTCTTTGCCGACTTCACCATCCGTGCTCTGCGCGATGCGGGGCCCGACCTCACCGTCGACTCGCTGGTCGCCGCCATCGAGTCGATCGACGACTACCAGGACATCTTCGGCGGCCCGGTCCTGACCTTCGGGCCCGACAAGCACATCGGCTCCGACGAGTCGTTCCTCGCGGTGGTCGAGGATGGACGCTGGGTGCGTGTCACCGAGAACCTGTCCTACTGACGAAGGGCCGCCGCGAGCCACCGCGGCAGTCCTTTCGGCCGCGCGAGCCGTGATCCTCAGCTGGCCGTGCTGCGCAGGGTCGGCGCCACGAGTTGCGCGCAGTTCTCGCTCAACGCGAGCTAGTTGCTGCCTGACGGTTTGGCCTTGATGAGATCTGCGTCGACCCCGTAGTGGTCCGCCTCGGTGAGGCCGCGCTTGAGTCGGTCGATGCGCCCGCGAGCTGCCGTGACGGCCGGGTCGGGTTCGGCATCGACCAGGGTACTTGCCAGGAACCGGTAGGCCGCCTGAGTCCTAGGCCTCATGGTGCGTCCGACGTGGTCCGCGTCGTAGTAGAGACGATACTCGTGACGGATGCGCTGATCCCAGAGGACCTGGTGCAGGAACTCGGCGCCCTCGTAGAGCCAGAAGAGGTCGGCGTCGCCAGCTTCGAGGAAGATCTCGAGTCCGCTGCTGCGCAGCTTTTCGGCGTCACGCTGAGCGATGGTTGCCGGGTTGTTGGCGTTCCAGTAGTCGCGGTCGACTGGCTTGCCGTAGATCGACTCCATGAGCTGGTCACCACGCCAGAAGCGGTGTTTCGGTCGCATGTCGGCCCAGTCGTCGATCGGTGAGATGCCGGGCTCCATGCTTGCGACGGCGCCAAACTTCTCGGGGTACTTGAAGGCAAGGCGGAGGGAGCCCATGCCGCCCATCGAAATGCCGGTGACGAGGGTGCCGCGACGATCTGCTCGCACGTTGAACCGACCGCGCAGGTGTTCGAGGAAGGGACCGATGATCAGGCTCTCCCACTTCTGCGAGCCATCGCGGTAGTCCATGTAGAAACATCGCGGTGTCACGCTGGGGGTGACGATGACCATGGGTGGGAGCTCCTCCGTCTCCCACATCTCCACGAAGATCGGCATCTGGCGCTTGAGTACGTCGCGACTGCCACCGCCGCCGTGGAGGTTCAGGACCAGTGGGAGTGGGTCGCTGCTCGAGGTGTAGCCTGGAGGGGTGAGTGCGTAGTACTCGACAGCCTCCGGGACGAGGTCGGACCTGAGCTCGCCCTCCAGGAGCTGCGCATCCTGGGCCCCAGCCACGCCCATGCCAAGCGTGAGGAGACCGACGGCGAAGAGCCCGACGTGGCGAAACCACCACGCTCGGACCAAGGATGGGTTCAGGTGGGCAGTGGTCGACGGACTCATCAGCTCTTCCTCCTCGTCAGGTGAGATAGCTCAGGCGCTCAGGCAGGTAGTCGTTGACGCAGCCAGAAACCGCCACGTTGTCCGCTTCGCCGACGACCACGCTGCCTCGGCGCCTCACGTCGTAGATGGGTACCGAATAGACGTATGTGTCTCGATAGACCCCCTCGATTCGGTCGCCCCCAGCGAGGGTCAGGGCAAAACGCCTTGCGGACGGCTGTTGCGACGGCGGCTCGATGTCGAATGCGTTGACGGAGTCGGCCTTCTCCGACCGAACGACGAAGCCGACCGCTCCCTGCTCGAGCTTGATGGCGACCGAGTGATAGCCCGGCCCGCGGAGCGTGGCGTAGCAGAACGGCGCCATCCAGCGCGGCGTGGAACGGACCTGCTCGTGGAAATGTCCTTGCCAGTCGACGAGATGCGAGACGCCGTCCATCTCGACGGTGCCACTCATCGAGCCGAGGACCTCGGTGCGACCGGACAGGGAGCTCACAGGCGCATGTGCGGGTCGAAACGTAGCGTCGAGCCGAATTGGTGTCGCACCAACTCCGTGCTCGGCGTGAGCCGAGCGATGAGCTCCGACCGAGCCACTGATTCTGCAGACTTCCGGAGCGTCTCGGGGCCCCGTTCGTGTCAAGCGGAGTCGCGTGTCGCCCCGCGTTGCTGTGTACGCAACGTCGGTCTCGTCGAGGTGGGTTTGCTGCTCGCTGCAGGGCATCTCCTGGCTGGTGAACGCGAGCGTCTTCCCACCCTGGAAGGCATGGACCCATGCCCAGGACACATTGATCGACGGATAGCGGGCGATTCGGCAGATGAAGCCGAGATCACCGTCTGGACTGATGGCGTCGGCATAGACCGACTCGCTGTGGATCTCGCGGCCCTTGACGTCTCCCGCGAGCTCGAGGTTTGGTGCGTGCGCTGGCGGCGCGTCGTCGGTTCGGCGCGCGCAGGCTGCTGCCATCAGCGTGCCGCCGATGACGGTTCGCCTCGTCAGGGTCACTTGGTTACTCCTCGTGGCTGTTCATGGTCCCAGAGCTCGTCTCCATCTTGTCACCAACAGGCCGGTGCCCCGAGGCGCTCTTGGCAACCTCTGTCGACGGCCCTCATCGAGGGTCGTGAGAGCCGTCTTCTAAGATGGTGAGAATCGGCACCGCAAGCACTCCCCAAACCAGATCGCTGACCCGGTCGAAGAAAGTCCCGAGCAGCAAGAATTGCAGGCAATAGCAGGCAGTAACAGCGAATACAGGCAGTAACAGCGAATAACTGTGGAGAGAACGATGTGTGACGACCTGACTCAGAGAGACGTAGATCGCTTCCTTGCTAGCCGCGGAGTGTCGCGTCGAGACTTCGGCAAGGTCTCTGCAGCGGCGGGACTCGTCATGATGCTGCCTCCGGTCGCCAACGCTCAGGAGACCACCGAGACAGACGTCGAGATCACGACGCCGGACGGAGTCGCTGACTGCTACTTCGTTCATCCCTCGAGTGGGAAGCATCCGGCAGTCCTGATCTGGCCCGACATTCTCGGGCTGCGTCCTGCTTTCCGGGCCATGGGCAAGCGGTTGGCCGAGTCGGGCTACTCCGTGCTCGTCATCAACCAGTTCTATCGGGACGCAAAGTCGCCGGTCGTGGGCGAAGGCGCGAGTTTCAGTCAGCCGGAGACTCGCGCCATCGTCATGCCGATGAGAGCCAACTTGAGCGCCGACACCAATGTCACCGACGCTTCGGCGTGTATCGACTTCCTCAAGAAGCAGACCGCCGTCGACACGAACCGCAAGATGGGCACGACTGGCTACTGCATGGGGGGTCCCATGGTGATGCGCACCGTCGCCGTCGACGCTGACTGGCTAGGAGCCGGTGCGACCTTCCACGGTGGCGGCATGGCCACGAACGCCGAGGACAGCCCCCATCTCCTCATTCCCAAGACCAAGGCGCACATGCTGCACTGTGTGGCCGAGAACGACGACGAGCGCAATCCGGAAGCCAAGAACATTCTTCGTGCCGCATACGAAGAAGCAGGGATTCCAGCCGAGATCGAAGTCTACGAGGGCACTCTGCACGGGTGGTGTCCGCCGGATTCGCAGGTCTACAACGAGGCTCAGGCCGAGCGCGCGTGGAGTCGCATGCTGGCGTTGTTCGAGCGGGCGCTGGTTTGACGTCTCGGGAGGCTTCGGCCTAGTCGAACCGGACGAGATCGTCGAGGTCGTTCCTCTCGAAGGCTCGACCTCGAACGACCACCGCCTCGATGGCCCGGGTCTTCGTGATGTCTACAAGAGGATTCGCCCGTAAGAGCACGAGGTCGGCGACCATACCCGCCTCGATGCGGCCGGAGTCGGAGCGTCCGAGGAAAGCCGCTGGTGCGGTCGTTGCGGCTGCCAGGGCGCTGCCCGGCGATATCCCGGCCGTGACCAGCTCCTCGAGCTCGTCGTGTTGCGAGGTGCCGGCGACGATGACGGGGATGCCGACGTCGGTGCCCGCCAGGAGTGCAACACCCGCGGCGTCGAAAGCCTTCGTCAGCTCTTGCAGGAACGGGAACGTCCGGCTCACTCCGGCCAGGAATCGAGGCAGGTTGGGGCGACTCAGATAGTCGTTTCGGTCGCGCTGCCAGAACCGTGTCATCGAGGCGGGCATCAGGGCGACCTCGGGCCTGGCCAGGCTTCGATCGAGATCTTCGAGCTGGAGAACGATGTTGTGGTACGCCGTCAGATTGGGGGTCACGAACAGCTTGGCCTCCGCGACCCGCTCCGCGAGGGGCGCGATCAGCTCGGAGTCGAGGAGCGCATCCAATCGAGGGCCGATCTCGTTTGGAAGATCGGCCGGGCGCGAGCTGCGCTGGGGCCAGGTGAAGTAGCCGTAGACGACTTCCTCCATGTGCGCGAGGTGCTGACCGGCTTCGATGACGCCATCGAGACCGACTGACCTCACGGCGTGGCCGATGACCGGGACGTCGCGCTCGCGGGCAGCCTGGATGATGGACAGATAGGCCGGCCCCGGAATTCCGTTGTAGACCTTGATCAGGTCGTAGCCGGCCTCGATCTGGTCCAAGGCGACGGTCCGGCCGTCTTCGGCGGTCATCCCCTCGTGTCCTCGGATGATGGGGCCGCTGGTCACCACCTTGGGCCCGAGTCGTTCGCCCCGGTCGATTTCGTCTCGCAGTCTCAGAACCGAGCTGCCGCCGTCGAGGTTGATCACGGTGGTCACGCCGTGTGCGAGGAAGAGAGGCAGGAGACGGTCGAGATCGGAACGGGACCGCTTGATGTGGACATGAGCGTCGGTGAGACCGGCGATGGCAAAAAGCTCGGAACCGTCGATGGTCTGAGCCCGTCTCGGACGCTTGACGGTGTCGCTCGGCCCGACCGATTCGATCCTGCCGTCGCGGACGACGATCGTCTGGTCGGCTGTCGAACGAGGGTCTCCATCGACGGAGATCACGGTGACGTCGGTGATGACGAGGGGACGTTGGGCTCCCGCCAACGAGGCAACGAACATGAGGACGATTGCTGCCCAGCGTCTTCCGACGATCTCGGATCCCTTGCTGACGGTAGGGTCGGCTTGCGGCGAAGTCCTCATCGGAGGTCGCCAGCATCGAGGCGTAGCTCGACGTTGCCGACTTCCACGTCGACCTCGAGAATTGTCTCCCCTCTACCCTCGACCTCGATTCGAGCTCCAGGGCCTGGTGGCTGACGCCGCTTGATCCGCCGGCCGTCGATCCACAGCCGAGCTTCACCGACACGAGAGCGCAGATCCACCAGGTGCCAAGTGTCGACCGCGCTCCTCACCTCGATGGTTCCGACCTGGAGGCGAAGATCGAGGTCTCCTCTCGGCACATCGATTTTCGCCTTACCGTGTCCTTGTCTGAGCCGAATGCCTCCGTAAACCTCGGACACCACAGTCGTCGCGGAGTTGGCCTCGAGCTCTAGAAACACTCGAGGTGGTAGCTCGAGGAACCAGTCTTCTTTCGTGCGTGACGCGCGGCTCTTACCAAGAGGCAGCAGGCGAAGGGTCGCTTGGCCAGCCGATACGCTCTCCGAAATGGAGATGGCTCCTGCAAGGTCGTCGGCGCGCTCCAGCCGCGAGGTCAAGAACCAGCCGAGCGGACGTCTCTCCTTGTCTGACGAACCCTCGACGGTGACCTCGACTCGTGCCCGGATCGTGTCGTCCGATGACGGCGAGACCGTGATGGACCCGTCGCCGGCCCGCAAGGTCAGTCGATCGATCCCTTCAGCCGGAGTCTCGGACTCCAGAGTTCGACGATTCGACGAGTCGGCACCCAGGGTGGGATGCGACAGAAGGGTCAGGAACAGGGCGATCACGCAGCAAGCCGTGACGGTTGAACTGCTGCACGGCCTCGAGTCTCCGACGCGGTGGCGCTTGGCTGTCATGTGATCCCTCCTGATTCGCTCCCCCGGGAGGATGGTCCGTTGGATCCGGACGTTGGGAAGTGCGCGACGTTGGAGTGCGTGGTCTTGGAAAAGGACTCGGTCGACTTGGGAATGGAGGCCCGCTCCTGACGGGCCAGCAGGCGATGGGCGAGGCGACGGTGAACACCCCGCCACCGTAAGAGCTGCAAGCCGAGCGTCGCGAGCGCTCCGCCGGCGAGCAGCACTACGAGCTGAGGCAGTCCGGGGCGGAGAGTCGGTTCGAGAAGATGGCTGGGGACCAGAGGGAGCACGAAGGCCGCGACGCTCGCCACGAGTCCCGTGGCGAGCGCGGCGAGGCCGACGATCGTCAAAATCGCGGTGACGACCGAGCCCGAGAGAGCGACGAGCGCGCGACGACTGAAGGCGCGCGCCCGAGTCCAGGACGAAGGTCGGCCTTCGGCGAGATCCATCCGCAGTGCTGCACCGTAGGCGTCAGCCAGTTCGTCTGCGGAGCCAAGGCCACCGAGGACCTCGGCGGTCGTTCGACCCGCCTGTTTGGCGTCGGCCACGTGACGCTCGATCTCACCCACGATCTCGACGATTTCGGTTGGCGAGATCTCCCACGACTGAAGCTCCTTGCGGAGGCCCGTCAGGTAGCGGTCCAGCAGGGGCTCATGTCCTGTGAAGCCCATGGTCCGCGAGGCGTGTTGGAGCGAGCTGAGCTCGTGACGCGCGCTCATCCTGCAGCCCCCGCGGCCTCGGCGGTTTTCTTTTTGTTCTCGGCAGCGGTCTTCTCGTGAGAGGTCGGCGACGACGTGGCGGTGAGTGCATCGACAGCACTGCTGATCTCGCGCCACTCTTCGCGCAAGTCGACGAGGTGCTTTTGGCCACGACGCGACAGACGGTAGTACTGGCGGGGTGGGCCCGAGACCGACTCCTGCCAATAGGTGGTGAGGTGGCCGAGCCTCTTCAGGCGGCGAAGGAGCGGGTAGACGGTGCCTTCGCTCACCGCGAAGACCGGCTGTCCGGCGAGCCGCATGACGATCTCGTAGCCGTAGGAGGCTTCCTCTTCGAGGAGTCCCAGGATACAGAGCTCGAGAAGACCTCGGCGCATTTGCGAGCTCCAGCTGTCTCGGTTGGATCTCTCGGTCGTCATCGCTACAGTGTAGTGCAAGGTACCTGGCAGTGGCAAGTACTGTGTCGACGTGAGTAGCGCTGGGGCTAGATCCTGACCAGACCCTGGCCCACTTAGAAAGGGCAGGCCGCACCGGCTACCAGCGCTTGACGAAGACGTAGTAGAGGTGACGCAGTCGACGACGCCAGCGCGCATCGCGATCGACGAGCTCGTAGCCGAAGACCTCGAGGGTGCTACCGGCCACGTCCTGGAACACGAGCTGGTCGCCCAGAGACATGGAGCGCTGCCACTCGAAGACCTTGTCGGCATCGGGTGATCTGACCGAGTTTTGGTGCCACTCCATGCTTCGTTCCGGCATCTCCTCGCGAGCATCCTGGTGATAGTCGAGTAGCGAGTCGTCGTAGTCCTCGCCGAGAAAGCTGCAGATGTGGCGAAGGCTGGCCTGGGGCTCGAGGACCAGATCCTCGTACCTCACCTCGAGATAGTCTCCTTCGAGCAGCGCGCCCATCTTGTGCGCCAGAGTCGCCTTCCAGGCCCAGTCTCGTGCGACCCTCGGCAGACATGCGGATCCCCAGCTGACGTTGCGGAGCGACAGGGCGACGTCTCTGCCGTCGCGAACGACGTGGATTACCTTGCAGTCAGGGAACAGGTCGCGCAGGACGTCGATCTCGGTGACGTACTGCGGTGTCTTGTCTCCCCAGCGCGCCTTTCCCGAGCGCGCGACAGCATGCGAGAAGATGGCGTCGACGAGTCCGGCGTAGGAAGGCTCGCTGGCATCGAGGACGGCTTCGTGATCCTGGATCAACCCGCCTCGCTCAACGAATCGGTGATTCGAGATGTCGTCGAGCAGTCGCGCGAGATTGTCTCTCGCTCTCAGGTCGCCGTAGCGATCGATGAGCCGACTGAACTGGGGAATGAAGTGAGACTCGAAGGGGATGCCCAGCCGAGGATGTGCGTTCAGCATCAGGCGGAGCATCGTCGTGCCCGAGCGCTGACACCCGACTATGAAAAACGGTGGTTCGTCGCGGCGACCGATGGCCCTGTCGGAGTTGCCGGGCAGACCGTCGCCCCTCATGGGGACCGCTCCGAGGAATACAGCTGGGCTTCTTCGCCGCGTTCGAGGGTCAAGATCGTGATCTCGGGCGGTGTGCCGAGTCTCAGAGGGACTCCCCAATAGTTGGTACCCGGGTTGATGTAGAGCAGGGATTGGCCCCGACGGTGTGAGCCCATCGCGAGTTGCAGGAAAGGCGACGCCAGACACCAGCCGAGCCATGGGATCGCAAACTGACCGTAGTGCGTGTGTCCGCTCAGGGTGAGGTCGACGTCGAACTGTGTGAGTGCCGGCCAGAGAGCTGGATTGTGCGCTAGAGCGATCACGACGTCAGACGACGAGATGCCTTCGACCGTTCGTGCAACGTCAGGGGCACCAGAGCTCTCGCTGGCGAGTGCGCTGCCAGCCGCGGGGTCTCCGGTTCCGGCCAGCCACAGTCGTTGCCCCTCTCGTTCGAACGCTACGGCGTCGTTCTCGAGTACCGAGATGCCGCCGGATTCCAGTCCTTGACGTACGGCCGACCAGCCAGCATAGACGTCGTGATTCCCTGCGATGGCAAACACGCCCAGCGGCGCTTCGAGACCTTTGAGCGCGCTGCAGTAGATCTGGGTGTCGCGAGGAAAGTCGTCCACCTGGTCTCCGGTCATGACGATCAGGTCCGGATCGCTCTGCATCACGCCGTCGACGACTCGGGCGAGAAACCCACTCGGTGTGTGAGGACCCACGTGGAGATCCGAGATTTGAGCGATCTTCAGGTGCTCGAACGCTGGTGGAAGGCGCGGCAGGCGAGCCCGGATGTGGCGGACGACCAGCCGTCGGCTTCCGACGTAACCAGCCAGTCCGAGGATGAGGAAGATCGCTGAGGAGGCGGCGAGCGCAACACGTGCGGCCTGTCCCGGATCACCTAGCGCCAGCCCCGCCACGGCGCCGAGGATCGTCGCGATCGCCAGGAGCGGCACAAAGAGCATGGCGTACCAGAACGGCCGAAACAGCCACACTCGGGTATGCCGACCGGGATAGGCGATGCCTCCGAAGCCGCGTGCCAGGGCCCGGATGGGAAGGACGAAGACCAGCGGCAGGGCGAGCAGTGTCAGCCAGCCGCCAGGAGTGAAGGCGGCTACGGAGGTGGCGACGACCAGCCAGGAACCGCCGAGCCAGATCGCCACGAAGATCAGAATGGGAGCGAGCGTGGAGCGTCGCTCTCGAGACTCTGGCGAGGGGGTGGTATCGGCTTGGCTCATGGGGCAGGTCGGTCAGGTGCGTTCGGATCATCCGTGTTCGGGCGGATACCGTACTCCTTGTCGACAGAGTGTCGTGGCTTGGGCTCGGGCGACTTCGTGGAGACGATCATGGGAAGACTCGTAGATGGACAGTGGACTACCGACGACTTCGTGCCGCGATCTCGGGACGGTCGATTCGTGAGGGCGGAGTCGCGGTTTCGCAGCTGGATCACACCCGACGGATCTGCCGGGCCGACCGGTGAGAGCGGTTTTGCTGCCGAATCCGGCCGTTACCACCTCTACATCTCTCATGCCTGTCCCTGGGCTCATCGCACGCACATCTTTCTCAAGCTGAAGGGACTCGAAGAGATGGTGACGCTGTCAGTCGTCCACTGGTTCATGGCCGAGTCCGGTTGGACATTCGAGCCAGGTGACGGTGTCGTTGCGGACGGAGTGAATCAGGCAGACGCTCTCTATCAGGTCTATCAAGCAGCGGATCCCAACGTCACCGGTCGCGTCACCGTTCCCGTCCTGTGGGACAAGGCTCGTGGGACGATCGTCAACAACGAGTCGTCAGAGATCATTCGCATGTTCGGCAGCGCCTTCGACGGCATTGGAGCGCGGCCCGGCGACTTCTACCCGGAGGCCCTGCGTGCAGAGATCGACTCGGTCAATGAAAGGGTCTACGAAACGGTCAACAACGGGGTCTACAAATGCGGGTTTGCCAGGTCGCAAGATGCCTACGATGACGCCGCGGTTGCTCTGTTCGAAACCCTGGATTGGCTCGAGGCTCGCCTCGACGACGGACCATGGCTCGTCGGCGACGGTCCCACCGAGGCTGACTGGAGACTGTTCACGACTCTAGTGCGGTTCGACGCCGTCTACCACGGGCACTTCAAATGTAATCGCAGGCGCCTGATCGACTACCCGAATCTCTGGGGTCACACCAAGCGGCTCTATGCAGTGCCGGGCGTGAGCGACACGGTGGTCATGGACCACATCACCAAGCACTACTACTCCAGCCATACGTCGATCAATCCCAGCGGGATCGTGCCGGTAGGCCCGGAGACTCTCTTCGAGTGAGTGTTCCGAGACTCTGGCGTTGAAGCCTTGGTCCTTGCGGTCTGACGTCTCAGTGCAGGGGTTCGGGTCGCGAAGCTCGCCTCGCTGGTGTGCTCATGGGGCAGGACGTAGGCTAGCCCGTGGACTGCCAGAGTGCTGGAGGTCTCTGCGGCATGCGGGTCCTTTCGCCGGTTCCATCCCAGGGAGATCGTCATGGCCGAATCAGCTCGTCATACTGGAGAGATGAGCGAAGCCCCGAAGAAACCGCTGGACGGCGTGCGCGTCATCGAGATGGGGCAGCTGCTAGCAGGCCCCTTCTGTGGCACTCTGCTCGCCTACTACGGTGCCGAGGTCATCAAGATCGAGCCGCGAGGCGGCGACCCGATTCGCACCTGGCGCGAGACACGAGACGGAGTTTCGTACTGGTGGTACAGCCTTGGTCGCAACAAGAAGAGCGTCACTCTCGACTTGAAGAGCGAAAAGGGACGTGAGCTGGCTCGCCGGCTGATTCTCACCGCCGACGTACTCATCGAGAACTTTCGGCCGGGAACCCTCGAGAAGTGGGGTCTTACCCCAGAGGGTCTGCGCGAGGAGAACCCCGGGCTCGTCGTGTCTCGGATCTCCGGCTACGGCCAGACGGGTCCGCTCGCGTCTCGTCCAGGATACGCGTCGGTGTGCGAAGGCTTCGCGGGCCTGCGCTACGTCAATGGCTTTCCGGGTGAGAGGCCGGTGCGCCCCAACCTGAGCCTGGGTGATTCTCTGAGTGGGCTGCACGCGGCATTCGGAATCCTGCTGGCGCTGGTCGAGCGCTCTCAGAGCCGGTCGGGCCAGGACGTCGACGTGGCGATCTTCGAATCGGTCTACAACATGATGGAAGCAGTTGTGCCCGAGTACGACGGCGCTGGCGTCGTTCGCGAGCCTTCGGGCTCGACGATCACCGGGATCGTGCCGACGAACACGTACCTGTGCAAGGACGGTAGGTACGTGATCATCGGGGGCAACGGTGAATCGATCTACAAGCGCCTCATGCGAGCAGCGGGGCGGCCGGAAATGGCCGACGACCCGAAGTACGCCGGCAACGCGAATCGAGTCGAGCGCGAGGACGAGATCGACGAGGCTCTGACGGAGTGGACCCAGTCGTTGACCCTGGAGGAGGTCCTCGAGGCCCTGCGCGAGGCTCAGGTGCCTTCAGGTCCCATCTACAGCGTTCGCGAGATGATGGAGGATCCGCAGTACCAGGCGCGCGACCTCTTCGAGACTGTGCGGGCGGGCGGTCAACCACTCAAGGTGCCGGCAATCGTTCCGAAGCTGAGCCGAACTCCGGGGGCAACCGAGTGGCCCGGTCCTGAGTTGGGGCAACACAACGACGTCGTTCTGGAATCGATCGGCGTGTCCGCACAAGAGCTCGAGCAGTTGCGTCAGGACGAGGTCATCTGATCTTGAGCGGCGACACCAAGCGGAGTGCAGCCGACCTCGGGCTGCCTTCGCGGATCCAGCTCATCGAGGTCGGGCCGCGGGACGGCTTCCAGATGGAAGATCGCTTCATTCCGACCGAGCTCAAGGTCGAAACGATCGAAAGTCTTGCGACCGCGGGCCTGCGTGAGATCGAAGCCGTTTCGTTCGTTCACCCGCGGGTGATCCCACAGATGCGCGACGCTGACGACGTCATGGCGAAACTCTCGCGCACGAACGACACCATCTACTGGGCCCTCGTTCCGAACCTGAGAGGAGCCGAGCGAGCTCTCGCGGCGCAAGTCGATGGCATCCACCAGGTGATCTGCTGTACCGAGACCTACAACCGGAAGAATGTGGGACTGTCGATCGACGAGTCGCTGGCTCAGCTCGGCGAAGTCGTCGAGCTGGCTCGCGCCGAAGCCGGGGGTCGCCGAGACGTTGTCACTGCGGTCACCATGGCGGCGACCTTCGGCTGTCCCTTCGAGGGCCAGGTCGATGATGATCGACTGGTGGCACTGGCTCTGCGCCTTGCCGACAGCGGCGTCATGCAGCTCGGGCTCGCCGATTCTGCTGGACTCGGACATCCGGAGTTGGTCAGGAGAGTCACAGCGAAGATTCGCCACGCTGTGCCGCAGGTGTCCTTGCGGATGCACCTGCATGACACCAGGGGCCTGGGCATCGCCAACGCCATGGCCGCGCTCGGCGAGGGTGTCACCCGCTTCGATACCTCCCTGGGAGGTCTTGGCGGCTGTCCGATCATGCGAGGAGCCAGCGGCAACATCCCGACTGAAGACTTCAACAACCTCTGCCTGGAAATGGGGCTCGAGACCGGAGTCTCGACCGAGGGAGTCGTCGCTGCTTCTACCAGGATCCAGTCGTTTCTAGAACGTCCCCTCGAAAGCAAGATCCTGCGATCAGGTACCCGCCAGCAGCTGTACGCAGCCAATCGCTGAGATAGACCACCACCGCCTCGGACGAAGTGTTCGGCCGACCTCTCATCACTCGAATTGTCTTGGAATAGGGCTCGACTGTAACAGAACGGGTTTCAAGCCCGGCCCACGGGGTCCAGCATGCGGGCCGACTCAGAGGGTCTCCAAGATGACCGGCAAGCCTTTCTTGGGATGAGGTATCGGGATGGGTCTCATCACCTCCTGGTGACCAGGAAGCAGGCGCACGCGATAGCGCCTCAAGAACTCCAACAGAAAGGCCTTGACCTGGAGGATCGCGAAGTGCATGCCGATGCAGGTGTGGGCGCCCCCGCCGAAAGGGAAGTACGCGTGGGTGTGCTGCTTCTCCTCTGCCCGCTGCGTCGAGAACCGTTCAGGGTCGAATTCTCTGGGTGCGCTCCAGATGTCTTCGCGAAAGTGGGTGATCAGGGACACGACGGAGACGGCGCTGTTTCCCGGCACCTCCATTCCGGCGATCTCGCAGGGCTCGAGCGCCCTACGACCCATGAAGGGGACCGGCGGATAGAGCCGTAGCGCTTCTTTGAAGGCCAGTTCCATCACCTTCAGGCGGTCGCGATCGTCGTATCCCAGAGGGCCCGAAGGAAGGGAACGGGCCTCTTCTCGCAGTTTCTCTTGCCAGTCCTGGTTCTGCGCAAGGGCCCAGACCAGGCTGGTCGCCGAACTCGTCGTGGTGTCGTGAGCTGCCATGAGGAGGAAGATCATGTGGTCGACGATCTCCCGGTCCGAATAGCGCTCGCCGTCTTCGGTCGTCGCCTGGCAGAACTGGGTGAACATGTCGGCTCCGTCTCCGGCGCGTCTGGAGTCGATCAAGTCGAAGAAAAACTGTTCGAGAAACCTACGGCCCTCCATGCCTCGCCTGTAGGCGAGAAAGGGCACCTCGCGTTTGACCAGCGCAATCGAAGCCGCCACCGAATCAGAGAAGGCCTGGTTGATGCGGTCGGCCTGTGGGCCCAGCGGGACGCCGAGAAAGACCTCGGCCGCAAGGTCGAGTGTGAGCTTCTTGATCGACAGGTAGAAGCGCAGGGGCTCGCCATTGGTGGCCGCCGGTCTCCAGCCCTTGACGCCGCTTTCGATGAGCGGGTTCATGAGGTCGAGGTAGCCGCGCATCGCCTCGGCTCGAAATGCGGTTTGCATGATGCGTCGGTGGGACCTGTGCTCTTCGAAGTCCCTCAGCATGAGGCCATTGGCGAACAACTCGCCGATCGCATGCTGCCATCCGAGGCGGTTCGAGAAGTTTCGATCGCGATCCATGAGCACCGTCTTGACGCCGTCCGGATCTCCGACGTGGAGAACCGGATGGCCGAAGACGCGGGCTCTGAACACGGAGCCGTGTCTCGCCGTCATCTCGCGCACGAAGTCGTGCGTCCTGAGGACAAACTGGAGTGTGTGGCCGACGAGTGGCGGTCCGTTGGTGCCGGGCAGGCTCGAGAGGTCCTGGCAGGGTGCCGAGCTCAGTGATGCGGCGAGCTCGGCTCGCGATGGCGCGTGTGCGGCGGACTGTGGACCTGACGCTGGATCGTTGGCTGGCAGGTTCATGTCGAAGCTCCTCGGGTGCTCGGCTCGACGCCGATCTGTCTGACGCGAACCTACGAATGCTAACGACAAGTCTGGCGGGCTGATTTCCCGAGCTCGAAGAAACCCTGGTGGATCTCGCGAGTCCGGCGCTGGCTCGTTCAGCCAGACGACGATCTGCCGTAGACGGAGACGTGAAAGTCGCTGGTCGAGTCGAAGGTTCCGCGTCGCCAGTTGCCCCAGCGCGCCTCGAGCTCGAGACCCGCCAGCCGAGCCATCAGGTCGAGCTCGCTTGGCCAGGCATAACGCTGGACGACGGGTGTCAGCTCGACGCCGTGCTGAGAGAGTGCGATGTGAGTCTGGTCGAGGGTCTGTGAGGCGACTTCGTGACGAAGGACCCCGAGCATCACCTCGCTCGTCTCGATGGACTCCACTTCGACGCTCTGCGCGTCTCGATAGTGATGGAGAAAAGACGGCACGTAGGCTTCGACGAGGAAGCGGCCTTCAGGCGTGAGGTGATCGGCGACGTTCTCGAAGCACCGGATCTGATCGTCCTGGGTCAGCAGGTTGAAGAGCGTGTTCCACGCTACGAAGATCAACCGGTACCGAGCCTTCACTTTCACCTCGGCGAAGTTGCCTAGGACGCAGCGGATTCGTTCGCCCCCTGGCTTGGATCGGAGGCGCGTGAGCATGGGCAGCGAAAAGTCGATTCCGTCCACGCGGAGCCCGTGCTCGGCGAGCGGAATGGCAAGCCTCCCGGTTCCGACGCCTAGCTCCAGGACGGGACCACCGTCGGCCAGGTCGACGAGACAGCTGACGGCTTCGCCCTCGTCGCCTCGATGGTCGTGGCGTTTTGCCGAGGTCGGATCGAAGCTCGATAGCGGATCGTAGTCCTTCATGGGCGGCAGCTACGGATGTTTCCCGCCGCCGGCGCCGGCAATCAGCTCGGCTCGTCTGATGGCACCGTCGCGACCGAACCGAAGTCCGAAGAACACCTGGTCGCCATTGAGCGGTCGGCTTGGGCGCCACGCACCGTTGTCGAAAGAACCTTCTTCGACACGAAGGAACTGAGACGTCTCGTCGCGCGTGGACGAGCGAAAGTTCACACTGGCGTCGAAACCGAGAACGTAGAACTCGTTCGAGCCGGTCTGCAGCACGAGGGCCCGCCCCGTGCGCTCTCGAGTACCGCTGGCGAACTCCCCACCGTAGCTCTGAGTCACCCTGCCGAACTGGACGAGCACGTCCCATCCTTCGAAGCTGAGGAGGACGGTAGAGAGGAGATCTTCCTCGACGGCGGCCTGGACTCGTCGCTTGCCCTCGCTCGGGATCCGACGCAGCTCGAGCAGTGTGGGCGCCAACTGGGCAAAACCCGCGAAGTTCTTGGCGAGCTCGGTGTGCTGCTCCAGGAGGTCGGTCTCACCGTCTCTCCGATTGAAGCCAAAAGGCGCATAACCCACGGCGTCGTAGTCGCCGAGTGCATAGAAGGAGTAGCGTGCGCCCTCGATTCCGGAGAACGTCTCCGGTACGACGAGTGGATTGTCGGGGCGCGTGTAGGACTCGCACACGCTCCTGAAGCCGACCCAGTCCCGAACGTAGATGTCGGGCGCGAGAACGTCGACGTTGGGTGCGGCCGCCTTCCACAGGTCGAGCATGTTGGAAGTGGGGCCCCCGCTAGGGTATTGCTCTCCTGGCCGCGCCCAGCTCTTGCGCTCCTTGAGCCAGACGTTGACGAGTGTCGGCAGAGGCCAGATGGCTCTGGCTGTTCGGGCCAAGTCGTCGACGTAGGTTGCCACTGCGTAGGCGGCAAAAGCTTCGTCGGCCTCTCGTCCGAAGACCTCGCTCCACGTTCCAGCCGACAGCTCCAGCTTCTCGACCAGGCTTTCCGGGACCGGCTCGCTGAACAACCGCTCGGCCTTCTCCGAGTGATCGCGCGCGACGAATAGCGACCCCGGCTCGTTCTGGATCTGAAGCATGATCACGGTGTGCTCTGAATCGACGTCTCGGAGGTGGGCGACGAGCGCCGAAAGCGCATTTCGGTCGGCCTCGAGGTTGGCGTCTTCGTGTGGAGAGAGGACGCGCACCGGCGACCCGGCGGAATCGAGCATGCGCGGAAATCTCTTCGGGTCGGACTTGATCCAGGCCGGGACGTAGTCCATCGTGCCGTTCTTCCAGGTACCGAACCACAAGAGGACCACCCGAAACCCGTGGCTTCGCGCTCCCGCGAGCACCGCGTCGACCTGCTCGAAGTCGAAGTGTCCTTCGGTCGGCTCGAGCTCGCTCCAGTAGATGGGGACTTCGAGGGTGTTGGCGTTGAGCTGACGCAACTGGTCCCAAGCCGTGCTCAGCATGGCGCCCGAGCCGCTCGAGTTGTGGACCTGGGCGCCGAGCATCAAGAACGGCTCGTCGTCGACCAACAGCTCGAACGTGTCGCCGCAACGAACCAGGCGAGGTGGAGATCCTTGAGTCATGACGGAGAGCTCTCCCTGATCGAGCGGACGTGATGTGACGAGGTGGGAAGTGACGGGCGAAAGACGTGTGCGAGTCTCGCGACTCTGAGCCTGGGGCGGCTACTGGCCGCGTCGCCGCCCAGCTTTCCGAGACCGGGTCGGATCGTCAAGTGGCTCGTCAGGCGAGGAGCTCCGGTCGCCTCAGGTGTGGTCTCGACGAGCCCGCTTTTGCAGTCGTGTGCGTGGTGACGCTACGATGGTGGGATCTCAGTCATTCCAGCTCGGAGGGTTCGGCCATGAAACGCAGTGCGTACCTCGTGTTGACCTCGTTCTGTTCGGTGCTGATTCTCGTTGCTGCTGCGGCTTCGGCCCAGCGGCCGGAGATCAAGCGCATGCCCAACGGCAAGCCTGATCTGAGTGGCACTTACGACGCTGCCACGCTGACGCCGCTGCAGCGGCCGGTCGAGCTCGGCAACAAGGCTTTTCTCACCGTCGAGGAGGCCAACCGGCTGGCGGACGAAGAGATCGCCTTTCGGGAGAATGCGCTCAAGCGTTCGGATGGCGATCGCGAAGCGCCCCCAGAAGGTGGAGCGGCGGCCGTCGGTTTCGAAGAAGATCCGGCCGCGGGCGAGCGCCTCGGTGCCGGAAACGTCGGTGGCTACAACTGGTTCTGGGTAGACCGGGGGTCGGACGCCTTTGCGATCGATGGAAAGTTCCCGACTTCGATCGTCACGCAACCGGAGAACGGACGCATTCCTGCTCTGACCGAAGAAGCCATGGCGGGTCTCCGAGCGCGGCGCGCACTCTTCCGTCCGAACGACGGGTCGGCCTGGTGGTTGGAGCTCGACGGACCGGGTCCTTACGACGGCCCCGAGTCCCTGCCGACGAGCGAACGCTGCCTGCTCGGATTCACCGGCGCGGCTCCCACGTTTCCCAGTCTCTACAACAACTTCAAGCGCATCGTGCAGACCGACACTCACGTGATGATCCTGATCGAGATGAATCACGACGCACGTGTCGTGCGACTCGATTCCGAGCATGCACCTGCGCACGAGCGGCGTTGGCTGGGCGACTCGATCGGTTGGTGGGAAGGCGACACGCTGGTCGTCGATACCACCAACTTCCGTCACGACTCCTCTATGCGCGGCGGCACCGAGACCCTCCACGTGGTCGAGCGCTTCACGCCGATGATCGGGGGCGACGTGCTCTACAGCTTCACGATCGAAGACCCGGCCTATTGGACCGAGCCCTGGGGCGGTGAGTACATCTGGCGGGGTAGCGACGAGAAGGTCTACGAGTACGCCTGTCACGAAGGCAACTACTCGATGGGCGGGACGTTGCGGGGCGCACGACTCCTCGAGTCGGAGGCGCTCGCGGCCGCGAGCAGTAGCGGCCAGTAGGCGGTTCCGTCGGTCGCCGACGCGGCTGAGCTAGCGAGCGCGGCCGAGGGTGACCTGCGCCTGTGCTCGTCACGGTCGCTGTTGAAGTGGCTGGCAACGGTGCGAGAATGGGCGCCATCAAGAGGAGAGAATTCGTGAAGCGACTCACTTGCCGTCTACCGTTGCTGTTTGCGCCCGTGTGCGCCGTCATGCTGTCGACTCCGGTCTCGGGCCAGGACCCCAAGATCATTCAGCCCGGTGCCCCTGGCGAGCCGAGTCGCGAGATCTCCGCGGACGCGGCGTCTGACCTGGCCGGCATCCTCTACACGGACGCTGACGTCAAGTTCATGCAGGGGATGATCGCGCATCACGCACAGGCGATCGTCATGACCGATCTCCTGGAGACTCGCAGCGAGAACGAGGAAATGCGCGCTCTCGCTGGTCGCATCGAGCTCTCGCAAGCCGACGAGATCCAGATGATGGAGGAGTGGCTGCGTGACAACGGACAGGAGGTGCCCGAGCGCGGCGCCGGTCACGGCCACCACGGTCATGGCGAGCACCTCATGCCAGGCATGCTGACGCCCGAGCAGATGGATCAGCTCGCTGCGGCCGACAAAGGAGAGTTCGACAAGCTGTTCCTCGAGCTGATGATTGCCCATCATCAGGGTGCGCTGATCATGGTCGAAGATCTCATGGAGCAGCCTGGAGCTGCTCAAGAGTCGACGATGTTCGGATTCACGGCCGACATCGTGGCCGATCAGAGTGCCGAGATCGACCGCATGGCCAACATGTTGGCCCGGTTCTCGAGTGATCCCCGCGTCAATCTCGCCGCTGGTTTCAGAGACGCCGGTGTCGCACTGGCGAACCTCGAGCTCGTGGCCGAGTTGTCGAAGCCAGTTGGTTTCTTCTCCCCTGACGCTCCTGAAGGAGTTGCGATTCCGCCGGAAGAGGAGGAAGACTCGGACGAAGACGACGAGGAAGGTGAGAGCGACGAGGGAGACAGTGGAGACGACGCTGAAGGAGCCGACGACAAGCCGGCCCGTCGCCCCGGCGCCGGACTCCTCAACTTCGCCAACTCGGACATGGCGTTTGCCGGAGACATCCTCTTCGAAGGCAACTTTCACGGCTTCAACACCTACAACGTAGAAGATCCGAAGACGCCTCGGCTCGTGGGCTCGGTCGTCTGTCCCGGAGGTCAGGGTGACGTGTCGGTCGTCGGAGATCTGCTCATCATGTCGGTGGAGCAGACTCGTGGTCGTCTCGACTGTGGCCTTCAGGGAGTGGCTGAGCCCGTCAGCGCGGAGCGATTCCGTGGCGTGCGCATCTTCGACATCAGTGATCTCGGCGTGCCGCAGCAGGTAGCGGCGGTCCAGACGTGCCGTGGATCGCACACCCATACGGTGGTCACGGATCCTGACGACGAAGGCAACGTCTACGTGTATGGATCTGGTACCAGCTCGGTGCGCTCGGGTGACGAGTTGGAGGGCTGCTCCGACGCGCCTCCTGGTGAAGACGAGAACACGGCACTCTTCAGCATCGACGTCATCCGGATTCCGATGGATCGGCCTCAGGAGGCCAAGATCGTCAACCGCCCTCGCATCTTCGCCGACCCCGAGACCGGCGCCATTGCCGGTCTGTGGAAAGGCGGCCGCCATGGAGTGGGCACTCAGAAGACTGCGGTCACCAATCAGTGTCACGACATCACCATCTATCCAGAGCTGGGGCTGGCAGCAGGTGCATGCTCGGGTAACGGGATCCTGCTCAACATCTCGGATCCGGTGAACCCGGTACGCCTGGACCAGGTCGTCGACGACGGATTTGCGTACTGGCACTCGGCGACCTTCAACAACGACGGTACGAAGGTCTTGTTCACCGACGAGTGGGGAGGCGGCATGCGTCCCCGGTGTCGCGCATCCGACCCCAAGCGATGGGGAGCCAACGCCATCTTCGACGTCGTGGATCGCAAGCTGGAGTTTCGTGGCTACTTCAAGCTCCCGGCACCCCAGACCGAGAACGAGAACTGTGTTGCGCACAACGGCTCGCTGATACCGGTCCCCGGGCGCGACATCATGGTTCAAGCCTGGTACCAGGGCGGGATCTCGGTGTTCGACTTCACCGACTCGGCCAACCCGCAGGAGATCGCCTACTTCGACCGGGGTCCGATCAACCCCGAGAAGCTCATCATGGGGGGCCACTGGTCGGCCTACTGGTACAGAGGTCACATCTACGGCACCGAGATCGCTCGCGGTCTCGATGTCCTCAAGCTCACGGAGAGCGAGTACCTCACCCAGAACGAGATCGATGCCGCCGCTCTGGTCGAACCGGAAGTGTTCAACCCACAACAGCAGCGCCGCATCGACTATCCCGCGGAACCGATGATCGCGCGCGCCTATCAAGATCAGCTGCGACGGTCGAGTACTCTTCCTGACGATCTGTCAGCTGCTCTGTCCAAGGCGCTCGACGCCGCCCAGCGATCGATCGATCGGGAGAGGTCCGATGACTCCGTGGCGGCTCAGCTGTCTGATCTTGCGGGAAGTCTCGGAGAGCTCGAAGGCGAGTCCCGGGCCGATCGAGACCGGCTCACGGCGATGAGTGCGACGCTGGAAGAGTTGGCTGAGCGCCTGCGCTGATCTCTCGGTCGTTCGGGTGCTCTTGTGGGTGGGGTTCGAGCGGCTAGCCTTTAGTTGACCAGTCATCTAATTGTGGTAGTCTAGAGCGCCGTGGCTCGACGCTCCAGCACTCCGCTCTCGGCTGAGTTTCACTCTCTAGGCCAGGAGACCGCGATCACCTTGCTGCGCGCAGCAGACTCGGTGAGGCGTCACTTCACGGCCGTGCTCGAGCCGTTCGGCGTCACGCTACAGCAGTACAACGTCTTGCGCATCCTTCGGGGTGCCGGCCCGGATGGCTTGCCCACGCTCACGATCTCCGAGCGCATGATGGAGAAGACTCCAGGAGTCACCCGTCTGCTCGATAGGCTGGAAAAGCGCGGCTGGGTCGCGCGTGAACGTGACTCCGAGGACCGTAGGCGGGTATGGGTGAAGATCACCCGCGATGGCCTGGAGCTCCTGCGGCAGCTCGATGAACCGATCGATCGCGCAGACGAGGAGTGCGTGGAGTCGTTGAGCGATCGAGAGCAGGCGCAAGTGGTGAGAGCCCTGCGCAAGCTCTGAGGCCAAGATTGTGTCTTGGAGATGAAACCGCGGCGCGAGGTGCGGCATATACATGACTAGTCAACTATTAACCAGTCATCTGAAGTGAAAAGACTCTTGTCATGAAAACCTCTCTCAACTTCCATCGGGACGTTCGCCGCGTTGCGACGGAGGCCGCGTGATGGCTGCCTCAGAGATCCTGGCGGACTCGGTTGACCGAGTGCGACTCGGGCATGTCCACCTGGAGGTGCGTGACCTCGAGAGGTCCGTACGCCACTATCGCGACCTGTTGGGTCTCGAGGTCACCGAGCGAACGGGACGGTTTGCCTTCCTCTCGTTTGGTCGACACCACCATGACGTGGCACTCCAGCAGGTTTCCGGCGACCGGTTGGGGCGTGATGGCGAGAGCCGACCGGGTCTCTACCACGTGGCGTTCGAGGTGTCTTCGCTTCAAGAGCTCGAACGGGTGGTCGACCATTTGAGGAGTCAGGGACAGCCGCATGAGCTGATCGACCACGGCATCAGCTTGGCTCTCTACACTCGGGATCCCGACGGTCACGGCGTCGAGGTTTACGTCGATCGTCGTCAGGAACCGAGTGGACGCGACGTGTGGAACGGCGTCAGCCACGGAGCGGCTCTTTGACCGCGGCTCTTTGGGACGACGCAGCGGGGACGGTTGGTCCGTCCTCCGCTGTGTCTACCGAGTTACCGTCCAGATTAGTCAACCTTCGCGGAGGCTCTCTGACGTCTCGGCCCGGGTGGCCCGCAAGGCAGGAGCGAGGCTCGACAAAACTCCGACGGCGAGCAGCACCAGGCAGGCGCCGGCAGCGACCACCGGGTCAAACGGAGATGTCTCATGGAGCAAGGCGCGTAGCGACGACACCAGCGCCAAAGCGAGCCCAAGGCCGATCAACAGGCCGATCGCCACCAAACGCAGGCCGCTGCCGACCACGATGCCAGCGATCTGGTGTCTTTGGGCGCCAAGCGCCATTCGCAGTCCGAGTTCCTTCTCGCGGCGGCTCACCGAGTAGGCCACGAGTCCGTACGTCCCGAGTGAAGCGAGGATGACGGCGACGACGGCGAAAGCGATGAGAAGCGCCATGCTGAGCAACGGTCGCGCCATTGCCTCTCGGCGCTGTTCGTCGAGGCTCGCAAATCGCGGCGCTGCCAGGAGCGGGTCGATCTCTGCGACAAGATCTCGAATCTGAGGGGCGAGAAACTGTGCCGGGATCGAGCCACGCACGGCAACGGTCATGTTCGGCCATCGAATGATGGCCTGGGACAAATACACCATGGGAAGTGCGGCTTCACCCAGCTCGACGTCTGATGCATCTCCGACGACTCCGACGACTTCGAACACCGGTCCCGAGGGTCTGTTCCAACGCATCTGCTGACCCACAGCATCGTCCTGCGGCCAGAGGAGCGAAGCCAGACTCCGGCTCACGACGACTTCCAGCTTGGGCAGATCACCAAGTCCCCGGCCCCGGAGAAGAGGGATGCCGAGAGTGTCGAAGTAGCCGGGAGTCGCAGCCCGCCACTGAACCTGTGGAAAGTTCTCGAGCTCCGTCTCACTCTGGTCGGCAACGTTGTTGGTGGGGCGAGGGCCCCGGAAGTGGCTGATGTTCACTCCCCCGGCTCGCTCGACCCCGGGAAGGGCCTCGACGCCGGCAACCAGCTCCTTGAAGAACTCGTGGACGGCTTCCGAGTTCTCGGCATAACGCTCGGATGGCAGGTCGATCTGGGCGAGAAGGACGTCCTTCGAACCGAATCCCGTTTCGAACGAGCTGAGCCGATCGAAGCTCCTGAGGAGCAGTCCCGCACCGAGAACCAGGATGGCCGCGAGCGCGATCTCGGAAACCACCAGCAGGGTGCGTACCCGTGTGGTGCCGCGGTCGTTGGACGTCGCTCTCATCTGCAGCGACTGAGTGGACGTTCGGGACAAACGGAAGGCGGGAGCCAGTGCCGCAGCGACCGTCGCGACCGAGGCTACGAGAAACAGGAAGAGCGCAAGGCCGGCGTCGACGGTCATCTGGTCGATGCGTGGAAGAGCTAGATCCAGTCTCCGAACGACGGGTACCGCCCAGAGCGCCACGAGAAGGGCGCCGCCTGCTCCCATGAGGCCGATGATCAGGGCTTCGGTCGCGAGCTGTGCGTGAAGACGACCGCGCGTCGCCCCCAGCGCCAATCGAACGCGCAGCTCGCGAAGCCGATCCGTGCTGCGCGCGAGAATCAGATTGGAGACGTTGACGAACGCGAGTAGGACCAGGACGGCTACCGCTCCCAGGAGCACCCAGTTGGTCGCCCGTCCAGTGTCGCCTAGCAGGTACTCCTCGATAGGCCGGAGCTGAACCCCCCAGCCTTCGTTCGACACCGGGTACTCTTCGCCGAGCTGGCGAGCGATGTTGGTGAGCTCGGCACGTGCCGCCTCGAGCGTGACACCGTCCGCCAGCCGTGCGAAGGCATCGATGCGGCGGTCTGCGCGCGGATACAGCTGATTGATCCGATGAGGAAGATAGATGTCGGCGGTGAGTCGAGGAATGCGCAGCTCCGGTGCGAGGACACCGAGGATCGTCCAGGCTTCGCCGTCGAGATCGACGACCCGGCCGACGATGTCCTCGTCGGCCTGGAACTGGTTCTTCCAGAGCCGATCGGAGATCACCGCGAG
>JANQPS010000170.1 GCA_028285365.1 Thermoanaerobaculia bacterium
GGGCGCGCTCGAGCGCCAGCTGGTGCTCACGCAGATCGGTGACGTCGTGCCCGACGACGAGTGCGCCCGCGCCTTCTCCCTGAGAATCGTAGAGTGGGCTCGCAAACCAGCGAATGCTCCGGACGCTGCCGTCCTGACAGTGCAGGAGATTCTCGTAGTCACTCTCGTGAACGGACTCGTCGACGATCGTGTGGGCGCGCTCTTCGATCGGTCGGCGATAGGTACCCTGTGGATAACACCACTGCCAGACGCGATCGTGACCGAGCACGTCGTCGGCACGGTAGCCGGTGATGCGTTCGGCGGTCTTGTTCCACAGGACCATGCGGAGCTCGCGGTCGTGGACGTTCATCCAGATGTTGAGGGTGTCGAGAAGGCTGGCGGCAAACTCGAGCCTCGTCAGGGTCTGCTGGTCGAGCCCGAGATCCTGGAGGGTTGCGACCCGCTCTCTGGAGGAGCCGGCTGTCGTCAGTGTCGAACTCATCGCGGTGTCATCGTAGTGGTCGATTCTGGTGAACTGGGCTCGAGCGGAGTGCCTCTCGCGTGACGTCTCGTGCCTTTCTGCTGATGGCCTCAACTCTATGAGGTTGAGGTCTCGTGAGCATGACGTCGCCGGACCCGTTCGTCCCGCGCTGCCGCGTCTTCGGCTGGAGTCGGAATCTGGAGCTCACCGTTGTGGTTCGACACTCCATGTCAGACCATCTCCCGCGGGGCGAGCACACGGGGCCGTCGGCGCTCGGCCTCTTGATGTGGCTCGTACTCGGTGCCCAGGTCGTGGTGGCTCAGTCCGGCCCTCGGGCCTTGACGCAGGGACCAGACTCGAATCGTTTCCCCGTTTTCGATCCGGCAGGCGACCGCGTGGCTTTCGAGTCTGATCGGGAAGGCTCATGGGACATCGACGTGCTGGATCTCGAGACGGGTGTCGTTCGGTCTGTGGTCGCGTCCTCGGTGGATGAGCGCATGCCGACCTGGTCTCCCGACGGCAGCCGGCTGGCGTTTGTCCGTTCGAGCGACGAGGGCAGTGAACTCGCGATCATCGACCTGGCAACGGCGGTCGTGACGCCACTGCTTCCTGGCTCGGGAGCGCAAGGTGAGGCTGTTCTGTTTCCGGATTGGTCTCCCGACGGTCGGACGATTGCCTGGACCAGGGCCCTTGGTGGCGAGTTCGCCATCGAGTGGCACCACCTCGCTCCGGCCGACGGACTTCGCGGGACCAACTCGTTGGAGGTGCCGCCACTGGCTGGTGGTCGGTGGCCGCGCTGGTCGCCCGACGGAACCCAGGTGGTCTACTTCTCGCGCATCGACACGTCGGGACGAGACGACGAGATCTACGTCTCGCGACTCGGGAGTGAGGCGCAAATCAGACTGACGCGCCGAGAAGGCCACGACTTCTGCCCTGCCTGGAGTCCGGACGGTGCGCACCTGGTGTTCGTGAGCGTCGAGCCGGACGGTTCGCGCTACCTGCGGGTCGTCGATGTGGGCGGTCGTGAGCGCGCGCGTCTGGCCTCGGGGTGGTTCCGTGTCACCGAGCCGTCGTGGTCACCCGAAGGACTGATCGCCTATGCCGCGCGGGCGTCTTCCGACGAGCCCTACCAGATCTACGCGGAAACGGCGCCGCCGATCGTGTCGCCGCCAGACCCCTGATCCGGACCTGCGCCTAGCGAGCTCGGTTTCCATGATGCGGGCGGGAACGGACCCCAGAGATGAGGCTCGGCTAGCATCGGTCGACCGCGAGCGCGAGCTCGTTCGGTGAGCTAGCAGAGACGAGCCCGTTGTCCGATCCATCCGAGAGCACAGCCAACGCGCCGCGCCCTGGCTCGCGTATCGATCTCGAGATCGTGCTCTCGGTCCTGGTCGTGTTCGTGCTCTACGGTGGCGTGGCTCTGGCGTGGGGAGACTCGGGACGGTTTCTCAAGTATCCCTTGGCCGCGAGCCAATGGGCACAAGGCATGCTCGCAGCAGAGCGCATCGTCGACTTCAGTCCTCTCTATCTGGCTGTTCATCGCCTGCTGCTCGACTTGGGTGGGAACGGCGTTGCTGTGGGGTGGCTGCAGATCGTCGTCGTTGCTCTGACCACGGCGGGACTCCTGAGGCTGCTGGACAGGCTCGGGGTCGAGCGGCGGTGGCGTGTGGTCGTTGCGACGTGCTGGATTCTCAATCCGAGCCTGCTCGTCTACACACACATCCTGGAGCCGGAGGCTCTTCTGATCGGGTTGGAAGTCGCCCTGCTGCTGCTCGTCGCGCGTGGTCTCGCTGGCGATGATGTCCCGGGATGGGGGATGTGTGTGCTGGTTGCTGCGGTGGCCTGTGGTGCTTTGTTGACCAGACCTACGTTGCTGCCGGCGGGTTTGGCAGCTCTGATCGCACTCTGGCTGCGCTTTCGTGGTCGTCGCCAGCTCGGCTCACGGCTGGCTGTGATGCTCGCCCTGCTGCTATTGGCAGCCGTCGGGTTGACGATTCGCAACGGCCTCGTCGCAGGCTCGTGGAGCCCGTCGGTCATGAATCCCGGGACCGTGCTCTACGAGGGCAACAACCCGACGTCGTGGGGCAACAGCGCGGCGTATCCGCCGGCAATCTACGAGCTGGGAGCCTCTGGAGAGTCGGACGTCGCTCACCAGAGCTACCGTGTCTTGGCTCGCTTGAGCGAAGGTGATCCCGACCTTTCCGTGGGGGGCGTCAACTCCTACTGGATCGCCAAGGCACTCGCCTTCACGACGGATCATCTCGGTCGTGCGGCTCGCCTCCTGGGCGTCAAGCTCGACTCGGTGGCGCGCTCCGAGCGGGAGCACGATCTCGGCCCCGCCGAAGCCCTGGACAGGTGGTTGGGTGCGCGCTGGATTCGGGGTGTGCCGGTCTCGCTGGTGGTCTTCGTGGCGATGTACGGTCTCGGCCTTGCCATCAAGCGGTGGCGCGAACACCTGGTACTCCTCGTGATCCTCGGAGCGCAGGTGACGTCGATGCTGGTCCTGTACGCGTCAGCGCGGCAACGACTGACGCTGCTTCCGTGTCTCCTCGTGCTGGCCGCCATGGCTCTCCAGCACCTCGGCAGACAGGGCCGTCGGGGGGCACTCGTCGGAGCGCTGCTAGTGGCCTTGGGGCTCGCCTGGATGCCGGCGACCGAACGGCAGAACGACCGTCGGCATCATCGCGCCGGCCTGGCCCAAGGACGAACCCTGTTGCTGCAGGCTCAGGCGGCGCGCGACGCTGGACGCCTGGGGCGGGCCATGGAGCTCAGCACCAGGGCTTACGTAGCAGCACCCGATCTCCTGGAACGAGCTCGGCTGGCAGACCTGCCCCTCGACGAGCGAGCGCTGGGAGCCAGCGCTCTCCGGCTCTCGGGGAGCAGCGACTCGGACCGTTTCGACGCGGCGCGCCTGTTTGCGCTCTTGGGTGATACGCCACGTGCTCTCCAACTCCTGGAATCAATCAGGGAGGCTCGGTTCTTGCGCTCCGCAGTGCGCTCGTCGCTACCCGAGGTACACGCGGCACACCTGTCCTCGAGGGCTGGTGAGACAGCTACGGCGAGATCTCTGTTGGATGCCGCGCTCGCCAAAGCCCCCGGAGAGCCGTTTGCGCTAGCATTTCGCTCGGTCGTGCTGCGTCTGCAAGCCGACTCGCGCGGTGACGATGACGAAGCGGTGCTGCGTCGTTACGTCGACGACGTGTCGGCAGACCTGTTGCTTGCCGACGCGGAGATCGGGCTTGCCCAACACCGAGCGGCTGCGGGCCGGCTGGAGCCATGGATCGCCCAACTGGCAGAGGCGGGAGAAGCCGCCAGGCGACTCCGACTGATGCACATCGCTGCGGTCGCCGGCTTCGACTCACCACGTGCGGCGAGTCTCTACGTGGACCTGATGCGAAGTGGCAGTGAGCCCGTTCTCTACGAGCACGAGGTCGTAGGGCTCTTCGCGAAAAGTGCGCTAGCGGACCTCCGTGACCCCGAGGCTCAGTGGCTGTACGTTCGAATCTTGCGTCAGTATGGTCGCTTTGGCGATGCCGCCGACCATCTCGGACGCCTCGAAGAGGACGTGCTCTCGGAGCCTCGCCTGCAGCAGGAGCGACGTTTCCTCGAGGCCGCCAGTCGACTCTGACCGGCTGATCGAGTTCTCGAGCCGAGTCGGTGACGGGCGCTTTCCCACCGACTCGCTCCCGAGCAGACCAACCCGAGCCCCCGAACCTGAGTGCGGCCAGCAGGACTTCGAACCACCAGAGCCGTAACGACCAGAACCCTTAGTGACCAGAACCCCAATTGACCAGACCACAATGAGGAGTGCCATCAGTGAGTGCGCAAGCTTCTGATGCGACGTCCGGCCGCTGGGCCTCTCACTTGACCTGTTCGGAGACCGGCGAGCGAGCTCCGCTCGACGAGCCGGCCTTCTTGTCTCCGGTCGGCAAGCCCTGGCTGGTGGAATACGAACTCGATGCTGCGAGGGGTGAGCATTTACGAAGTGTCCTCGCGCAACGGGAGTGGACCCTGTGGCGCTATCGCGAGCTGCTCCCCCTCTCGGAGCCTGAAGCCCGTATCGATCTGGGTGAAGGTGGCACGCCGCTGCTTGCGGTGAGGCGGAGCGGGCCGAGTGACATCAGCCTCTGGATCAAGCAGGAGTCCCAGAACCCTACGGGTTCGTTCAAGGACCGTGGCTTGTCGCTGGCCGTCAACCGGGCCAGGGAGCTGGGCGCTCCGGGTGTCCAGTTGCCGAGCGCCGGCAACGCGGCAATCGCCCTGTCTGCATACGCCGCCGCAGCCGGACTGCCAGCGCGCGTGGCCCTGCCGGTCGCGACTCCGAAGATGGTGGAGCTGCGCTGCCGAGGCTACGGCGCCGAAGTCATTCGTGCAGGCGCGACCCTCGTCCAATCGGGCGCCGTCCTCGCCGAGCATGACGATGGCTACTGGACGCTTGCGACGCTCAAGGAGCCGTACCGAGTGGAGGGCAAGAAGACGATGGGGCTCGAGCTCGCCGAGCAGCTCGGCTGGCGGCTACCCGACTGGATCGTCTATCCGACGGGCGGCGGGACCGGAATTGTTGGGATGGCCAAAGCCTTCGACGAACTGCAGCGGCTCGGGCTGCTCGGTGCCGACAGGGCCAGGTTCTGCGTCGTCCAGATGGAGGGTTGCGCGCCGATGGTTCGCGCCTTCGAGGCGGGCGAGAGCGCGGCCACGCCATGGGACAGTCCCGACAGCCGAGTCTGGGGATTGCGGGTGCCGCAGGCTGTGGGTGACTTCCTGATCTTGCGCGCCGTGCGCGAGTCCGGCGGTACCGCCATAGCGATCGACGAGTCGGAGTTGGTGGACGCGACCGCGCGCTACGTGAGTGGTGAAGGGGTGGTCATCGGACCCGAAGGAGCGGCGGCTCTGAGAGCGGTCGAGCGCCTCCGTGAGAGCGGAGACATCCAGCCTGGTCAGGAGGTCGTGGTCTTTCAGACTGGCCATCCGGACAACTACCTCGACGAACTGTAGAGTGCACGCTACGCCGCGTTCCGTGACGCTCGGAGACTCCGGACGCTCCTGACGGAGGCTCTATCTCGATGGACTCATGGCAATGAAGATCCTCTACGTGGACATGGACAACGTGCTGGTCGACTTCACGACCGGAATCGATCAGCTTTCGGAGAGGGTCGTTCGCGAGTACGAGGGGCGTCTCGACGAAGTGCCCGGAATCTTCTCCAAGATGGCGCCTCTCGAGGGTGCCATCGCTGCGTACGAGGAGCTGTCTGTTCTGTTCGACACTTATGTGTTGTCCACGTCGCCATGGGAGAATCCATCGGCGTGGTCGGACAAGCTCGAGTGGATCAAGAAGTACCTGGGAGTCGTGGCCTACAAGCGCCTCATCCTGACCCACAACAAGAACCTGAACGTCGGCGACTTCCTGGTCGATGACCGGACCAAGAACGGAGCCGATCGATTTGGCGGAGAGCACATACTGTTCGGCTCAGCAGAGTTTCCGGACTGGGACGCGGTGCTTGCGTATCTTCGGGGCCGGGCCTAGGAGTGCCAGGGCGTTGGAGTACCAGTGGTCTGACTGACCCGAATATCGCCTAGTGCGACGGCTGCTGATGAAGGACTATTCGATGAAAGATCCAGAGCAGGGGAAACACCCAATGAGAAATCTCGCTTTCGTAGCAGCGGCTCTCCTCGTTCTGATGCTCGGAGCCGGCGCACTAGCTGCCAGCGAGACCAAGGTGCTCTTTCTCAGCAAGTCGTCAGGATTCGAGCACTCTGCGATCAAGAGGGTGGACGGTCAGCCTGCGCACGTCGAGAGGGTGCTGACGGCGCTTGCCGAAGATCAGGGCTTCGAGCTGACGACGACCAAAGACGCTGGTCTCATCAACGCGGAAGACCTCGCTCGCTTCGACGTCGTGATGTTCTATACGACCGGCGACTTGAGGATGCCCGGTAGCGGTGAGGGTCTCTTCGGCGGCGACGGCGAGGGCGCCATGCCGGCTGGTGGCGTTGGCGAGCTCGTGGCGTGGATCGAGGGCGGCGGTGGCTTCATCGGCATCCATTGCGCAACGGACACCTTTCGTGGTGAAGAGGGCGACGTCACGCCCTACATCGCGATGATCGGCGGAGAATTCAGGATCCACGGACGTCAGTTCGAAGGCACCCTCGAGGTGGTCGACACGGCCCATCCGACGGCGCGGAGCCTTCCCGAGAGGTGGCTCAAGCTGGACGAGTGGTACCTGTTCAAGAACTTCGACGAGTCAGTGCACGTCGTTGCGCGCATGAATCCCGGAACCGAGGGTAAGCGCCAGGAGATGTACGACATCGAGCCGTATCCGGTGATCTGGACGAAGAACCTCGGCGATGGCCGCATCTACTACAACGCCATGGGACATCGCGAAGACGTCTGGGATGACGAGATCTTTCAGAGTGCGGTGGCTGATGCGATCCGTTGGGCGGCCGGTGAGCGGTGAAGAACGGTGAGAGCCGGTACCGTGCGCTCCTGAGCGTCTGATGTTCGACGTCGAGACGCTCTCCCAACTCGGGCTGTTGGGTCTCTTCGTTGCGGCGTTTCTGGCGGGAACCGTCATCGCCTTCGGTTCAGAGGCCGTGTTGGTCGGCCTGCTCGTCCTGGATGTGGCACCGGTCCCGGCCGTCGTCGTAGCAACCATCGGCAACGTCCTGGGCTCGGTCACCGTCTATCTGATCGGTCGAGCCATGGTGCGAGGTCGCGGTCTCGATCATCCCTTTTTCGACCGTTGGCGCAAGACCGACGAGCTCAAGCTCGAGCGCGCCCGGCTCTGGCTCGAGCGATGGGGACCGGTCTCACTGTCCCTGGCGTGGCTGCCGGTCGTCGGAGACGCGCTCGTCCTCGGGGCTGGTATCGCGCTCCTGGATTGGCTGAAGGTGGTGGTCTTCGTAACTCTGGGCAAGGCGGCTCGTTACGTCGTCATCGCCTGGCTGACGCTCGCGGCGATGTGACCGTCATGCCGCGCTGAGATTTTCCGATTGGCGAGGACACCCGGAGTCTGCGTCCCGCGACCGAGCTCCTCGGCAGAACCTTCTCCGAGGAGTTGCGTAGCGATTCCACAGAGAGCTCGGTGATCACCAGTTTTTGGGGGACGCATGACGACTCTGCACCACGATCTCGTCTTGGCGCTGCGCACGCTGCGCAAGAGCCCGGCCTTCAGTCTCGTTGCGATCATGACGCTCGCGCTGGGAGTGGGAGCCAACACGGCCATCTTCAGTGTGGTCTACGGGGTCCTGCTGCGGCCCCTGGGACTGGGTGATCCCTCGACCCTTGCTGTCGTGTCTCTGCATCGTGAAGGTCAGCCAGGCGACGTCTCGGGTTTCTGGGTCTCCTACTTCGACGATCTGGGAGAGCGTGTCGGTGACGCTCCGGAGATCGAGAAGCTGACGAGCTATCTCTTCGAATCGACGACGTATTGGACCGGGGAGGAAGTGGTCGAGATCGACAATGTCATCGTGGCTGACGGGAGCTACTTCGACGTTCTCGATGCTCAACCGATGTTAGGGCGCCTGCTCGGCGCCGAGGATGTGACTCCGAATCAGATGGGTTCGACGTGTGTGATCTCCGAGAGCTTCTGGCGCAATCGTCTCGGTGGTGATCCCGAGGTGGTCGGTCGTGACATCGAGCTCGACGAGCGCATGGTGACGATCGTGGGCGTCTTGCCCGATGGGCTGCCGCTGTCCGATACGCGGATCTGGCTTTCTCAGGGGTTTGATGATGCGGATCGCACGCTGCGTGGGCGGCTCAATGTGCTGGCCAGGCTGACGCCGGGCAGTGATCTGGAAGCTGCCCAGCAGAGTCTGCGGACAGCAACCGGCGCCCTCCAGAGCGAATACCCCCGCTTCAGTGACTACACGGTCACGCTGCGGAGCTTTCGCGAGGCCGTCGTGGGGCAGATTCGGCCGGCGATGCTGTTGGCCGCAGGTACGGCCGGTCTGATTCTGCTGATCGCCTGCTCGAGCCTGGCCAATCTTCTGCTGGCCCGCGCCACGTCGAGGGGGCGGGAGATGGCCACTCGTCGCGCGTTGGGCGCTCGGCTGGATCAGGTGATCAGCCAGATGCTCTCTGAGAGCCTGCTTCTGGCACTGCTCGGAGGAGCACTCGGCGTCGGGCTCGCCGTTCTGCTTCAGGGAGTCCTGTTGCGGCTTGCTCCCAGTGGGATGCCTCGGGTCGATGCGGTGTTCGTCGATCTCCCCGTGGTCGTTTTTGCGCTGTCGATCAGCCTGCTGGCGGGAGCGGCGTTCGGACTGATCCCGGTGCTCCACGTGAGCCGGCTCGACCCGGCTCGAAAGATCGGTGGCGGGATCGTTACTGGCGCGGGCGGTGCGCGCGGAGGTGGCTTGCAGCGCGTCCTCGTGATCGGTCAGATGGCGGTCGCCGTCGGACTTCTCTTGCTGGCTTCGCTGATGGTGAGGAGCTTTCACCAGTTGAGGGCCGTCGATCCCGGCTTCGCGGCTGAGGGCCTGGGCGCCGCACGGCTCTACCTGGACTCCGATACCTACTCCGACGACGAAGCCGAGGCCCAGTACTTTCGGACCCTGCTCGAGCGGCTGCGGGCGGTTCCCGAGATCGAGAGCGTCGGAGCGAGCTCCGGTCTGCCGATGGACCCGATCACCATCGACTACGACCTGCCCTACACGCTGCCGACGGACGATCCGTCAGCTGACGGAGACGTCAAACAGGCGTACTTTCGATCGATCACGCCGGGCTACCTAGAAACCATGGGGATACCGCTCCGGGAAGGGCGCACGTTCGACGGGCGCGACCATGCTGAGGCCGAGCGTGTTGCCGTGATCAACGAGACCTTCGCTCGACTCGGTTGGGGGGATCAGCCGGCGGTGGGTGAGTCGTTCTCGATCTACGGTGGCAGCCAGCAGTTGCGCATCGTCGGCGTGGTTGGCGATGTGCGCTTCTCGGGCCCTGCCGCGGTGTACAAACCCGAGTTTTTCGTCCCGCACTCGCAACACTCGTACGGCGCCATGACCGTAGTCGCCCGCTCGAGTGACTCGGCGCTAGCGAGTCGCGCCATTGCGCGGGAGGCAATTGCGGTCGACCCGCGTCAGCCGGTCAACAGCCAGATGTCGCTCGAAGGACTGATTTCGGCGGCGATCTCCACAGAGCGATTCCTGTCGCTGTTGCTCGGCGCGTTTGCTGCCGTGGCGCTGCTGGTTGCTGCCGCCGGTGTCTTTGGAGTGATTTCCGTATGGGTCAGCTCCAACCGGCGACAGTTCGGACTGCGCCTCGCACTGGGGGCGACGGGTGGCCGCCTCGCGAGACTGGTGGTCGCGCGGGCAGTGCTGGTGACCGGAAGCGGTTTGGTTCTGGGCCTGGCGCTCGGATTGGCCGCTGCCCGATCGATATCGGGCTTGTTGTTTGCCACGTCGACGACTGACTGGGCGAGTCTGATGACGGTCGTTGTCGTCATGGGGGTCATCGCCCTGCTGGCCGGCGCGGTCCCTGCTTGGAGGGCGGCCCGCGTGGATCCGATGAGCACTCTGCGCCAGGACTAGGTACCGCTCGCCGCTCCCAGGTCGGCGGGACCCGGCAGGAGGGTTCGCTAGAGGGATCGCAAGCGAAGCTGTTCCTTGACCCTTCGGTCCAACTCGTCGAGACCAAAGCCGTAGAGGCGCTGCATCTCCGGCTCAGTTCCGCCTGCGTCGAGCTGAGCGGATCTGTAGAGAGCGATGAAACGCTCGCTGCCGTTCTGGCGCACCAGATGATCGACGACCGCGCCTGCGTAGAGGTAGCCGTAGCCGACGAGCCGCGTGTGCTCGGCGAGCGCCCCTCGACGATCGAGTGCAGCAAGCGAGAGCTGGTTGAGGCCCACATCCACGAGTCGTCGGCTCTCGAGCCCGGTTGCGCCGGCCGAGTAGTAGACGGCGGCACCTTCGCGTAGCCACGGTGGCGTCTCAGGGCTCGTGACGTCGGCCAGAGCGAGATGGACGAGCTCGTGGGCGAGCGTCTTCTGGCGCGTCGCCCGCGTGCGCGCGAAACGCTCGTCGTTGATCAGCATCGCCTGGTTGGCCAGAAGCGACTGCGAACTCCCATCGAGAAAGCGGTCCGTGCGCGCAGCGCCGAATGCGGAAGGGGCGTTGGTCAACGAAGCGAATTCCTCTTGCGTCGGTACCAGGATGGTCAGGTACTTTGCGTCCAGGTCGAGTCCTCGT
>JANQPS010000191.1 GCA_028285365.1 Thermoanaerobaculia bacterium
CGAGGACGGTAGCGTGGCGCCGGTCCACGAGATCCGCAGAACGCCGACTCCCAGCCTTCGTGGTTGCTCCCGGCGACGCCGCGCCGTCCGGCATCGTTGTCCGCCTGCCGCCCGCACGGACTACTCTTCACCTTCATGGTGGGCAGCGTCGAGGCGGGCGTCTATACCTACGCCTCGGGCGATTTCTCCAAACGCACGGCAGACGCACGCTGATGTCCGAGTGCTTCGTTATCGCCGAGATCGGCTCCAACCACAATGGCTCGATTGAGGAAGCGCGCCGGCTGATTGACGTTGCCGCGGAGGCAGGCGCCAACGCGGCCAAGTTCCAGACCTACTCGGCCGACACGCTCTACTCGCCTCAAGCGCCCCGGCTGTCTGAGATGTCCGACTTCCCGGGCGACGACGGTGAGGTCACGCCCTACGAGCTCCTGTCCAGCTTGGAGATGCCAAGGGACTGGCACGCGGAACTCGCGAGCCACTGCGTCGCTCGTGGCATCGAGTTCATGAGTACGCCCTTCGATCTCGCAGCGGTGGACGAACTCGACCCTCTCGTTGCGCGGCACAAGATCGCAAGCTTCGATCTCACGTACAAGCAGCTGATCGAGCGGGTTGCGTCCTGTGGAAAGCCCATCCTGCTGTCGACCGGACATGCCTATCTTGGCGAGGTCGAATCAGCTCTCGGCTGGATCTACGCAGTCGACCCGGCCGTCGAGGTCACCGTCCTGCACTGCATCAGCCAGTATCCGACGCACCCGAAAGACGTGAACCTCCGAGCGATATCGACGCTTCAGAAGGCGTTCGGACTACCGGTTGGCTTCTCCGACCACACGCTGGGCGTTGAGATCGCCGTCGCTGCCGTGGCGCTCGGAGCAACAGCAATAGAGAAGCACTTCACCGGCGACCGTCGCCAAGCTGGCCCTGACCACGGATTCGCGCTGGAGCCCGATGACCTGACGGCGCTCGTGGCCGCGATCCGGGATGTCGAGGTGGCGTTCGGCGCCTCAACCAAGGCTCCAACGGAAAGCGAAGGCGAGAACCGTCTCCTTGCCCGCCGCAGCCTTCATGCGCGCGAAGACCTTGCCGCCGGACATGTGCTGGGCAAGGGGGACATCGCAGTACTACGGCCAGGAACCGGTATCCCGCCAGCAGAACTCGACCGGGTGCTAGGTCGGCCACTCCGGGTCGCAGTTTCCGCTGGCCTCCCGTTGACATGGGATGCACTCTGAGTGTCCGGACTGACGCCTGCGCAGCTTCCGCCAGGTTGGCTGGAGGGTCGACATTGGACGTCTGCAGACTTCCACCTCCGCCCCCTACAAGAAGCGGACATCAACCACTTACGAGAGTGGCGCAACGCCCAGCGGGAGGTCTTACGTCAGGACGCCGAGCTCTCGGCACAGCAACAACGCCGGTGGTTCCGGGAGGTCGTCACGCCCACTCACGCCGGCGAAAACCCGCAGTTCCTCCTTGTCGGGATCGAGTCGGACTCACGACTCGTCGCCTACGGCGGGTTAACAAACGTGGCGTGGCACTATCGGCGTGGTGAGGTGTCATTCCTCGCTGATACTGAGGCAGCGCGCGACGAGGACGAGTACTCAGCCGTCTTCCGTGCGTTCCTTGATTGGCTTCCACAGTTCTCGTTCGACCAGCTCGGCCTACATCGCGTCTTCACCGAGACTTGGGCGACACGCGAGTCGCACATCGCGCTGCTTGAGGGCGCGGGCTTCGTCTACGAAGGACGGATGCGAGACCACGTGATCAAGAACGATCGTTTCGTCGACGCCGTCCTGCACGGCCTCGTTGCTCACAGATGAGCTCACGTCGAAGAGTCGTCGTGACTGGCGGAGCCGGCGTCATCGGGCGCGCTCTCGTAGAAAGCCTCGCGGCGTCGCACGCTGACATCAGAGTGATCGACGCCAAGCCGCGACCGGATTGGCTGCCTGA
>JANQPS010000200.1 GCA_028285365.1 Thermoanaerobaculia bacterium
GTGTAGCCCCAGGGCAGTCCAAAGGCGTTGGCTGTCGACTGGCTGCCGCGCAGAATGCCGCAGGTGCGCTGCTCAGGATCACCGGTCCCGGGCGTGCCCGCACCTTCCCAGCCGTAGGGGTTGAACGACGTGTAGTTGTGGCCGTTGACGAATCCCGTACGGAAGTTCTCACCCTCCCATGCGGTGTTCTGGTAGTCGATGCCGTACTTCAGCTCATGGTTGGAGCCGATGAACTGCGTCGCCGAAGCGTTGGCCTGGTCGCGCGGAAACTCGTTGAAGCCGAAGCCGTCAGAGAGGATCCAGCCGTTGTGCCACGCACTCAGGAAGTTGGCGTCTTCGTAGACGAAGTAGTTGTTGCCAGGCCAGAAGGCGCCCTGCGAGGGATCGGCAGGGAAACGCAGGTCGCCGCTACCGTTGGCCGCGTCTTCGAGGAAGGGGCCACCACCGTTGTCCTGCTGCTTGAGCGCCAGACATACCGCGGGATCGATGCTGCCGCAGGCAAGCTCTTTGTCTTCGGTCGAGGTCTGGCCGGCGATCTTGGTCTCGAGGAAGAAGTTGGAGCCGGCAGACCAGTTCCAGTTCACCGTCCAGAGATCACCTTCGACGTCGTGAGGCGTCGGGGTCCAGAAGTCGAACGAATTCGGGTTGAAGTAGAGGCGCTCGGCCGGCGTATCGATGTACGACGTCGAGAGCGAGTGTGCGGCCGCAGGCTGAAAATTGAACTTCAGGATGCGGGCCTCGTTCTGGAGGCTCGAATCGACGGCGTCGCCGCCGAGCAGCTTCTCGACGTAGTTGTCGTCGAAGTCGCTCCAACCGAGGAAGAACCAGGCCTTGTCACGCTTGAGCGGACCGCCGACGGAGAACTCGTAGCCGACGCTGTTGCCTTCCTTCTCGAGATCAGTCCTTCTGAACCAGTCCGCCGGCAGCGGGTTGGTCTCGCGATTGAGCAGAGACGGCTGATCCTTGTACTCGGCACCCCAGTCGACCTCTTGACGCTGGATCAGAGCCGCAGCGTGGAGCTTGTTGGTTCCGGACTTGACGATCACGTTGGTCGAGGACCCGACCGCACGACCGTACTCGGCCGAAGAGCCACCAGCTTCCATGGAGACCTCGGTCACTGCCGTCGTCGGCAGGAAGACGCGGGAGCCACCAAACTTTGCGAAGGTGGTATCGACACCGTCGATGAAAACCTGCTGGTCAGCAAAGTGCGTGCCGTTGACCGACGGGCGGGTCTGCTGGATGTCGTCGTTCTCGGCGTCACTGGTGACACCGGGGAGTGTGTTGATGACGCCGTAGTAGGTCCGCGTCGTACCGGCAGTCTGCTCACCAACCTCCGCGGTGACCGTGGCGCCTGCGGTGACGTTGAACTTGTCGACCATCGGAGCTTCGGAGGTGACCGTGATCGTCTCGGCCGTTCCCATGCTCATCCTCAGCTGGACCACGGCCTTCGCACCAGCGGTGACCGTCGTGATGGCCTCCGCGTTCTGCATGCCGTCCATCTCCGCGGTCACGGTGTATTCGCCGGGAACCAGCAGAGCAAATCGGAACGAGCCGTCAGCACCGGTCACGGCTTCTTTTCCTCCGCGACCACCGTTGGCTGTGACGACGACGCCCGGCAGAGCCGTGCCGGCCGCATCAGTTACCGAGCCCTCGATGATGCCCGTCTCAGGACCATCTGCAAGCAGCGGCGCCGCGACAACGGCAAGGGCAAGGACCACCAAGAAGTACTGCTTCATCGATGCCTCCTCCGGAAAGGTATTGACCGAGAACCACATTTCGTCCCACGGAATGCACCGTGGATGCGAAGGCCCTCGGAGACTTCGGCCAGCGAACTCGAGAGAGCCTGCTGGCCGACCCAAACGAAACTGAATTGGAAACGTGCCGAAAAACGTACCCGCGCCCGACCGATAAGTCAAGTCAGAAGATCGAGTCCGGTCTCGATCCAACGCTCTCGGGGACCGACGCAATCGGTCAGCCGCACGACCGACGTCGCAGGAGCTCAGCCGCGAAGCTGAGAGAGTCGGCGCCGATAACCCTCGAGCACGCCCTCGGGTGCCCCGTCTTCGGTCGCCAGCTGCAGCAGGCGCTCGACGTAGCTGGCCGATTCGGCCTTTTGCCCCGCATCCGCAAAAGCACCGGCCAGACTGTCGAGCAGCCCTGCCAGGAGTCCGCGAAGCTCGCGATCGTTGGTGCGCGTCTCATACGCCCGATCGAGTCGCTCGATGAGCTCACCAACCTGGTTGCGCTCCGCTGCAACCACCGCCAATACCAGGAGCATGTGGAAGTTGCGCGGATCGTCCGCGACCACGCGCCGAGCTTCGCCTTCAGCCTCGTCGAAACGTCGAAGCTTGAGCAGGGCGCCAGCCAGAATCGGTCGCGCTCCAGAGAGCTCAGGATCGAGCTCGAGAGCTCGCCTCGCCGCGACCAGAGCGCCTTGCTGATCACCCTTGCGGTCTTTGACATCGGCCATGAGGAGAAAGGCACGTGCCTGCCGATCGTCGATGGCGAGCAACTGTTCGAGCTCCCGTTGGGCGGCATCGAGCTGACCCACCTCCCGATAGGTGCGACTGCGCTCCAGGTAGCTCTCGAGGTCCATTGCCAGAGAGCGCACCTGCGCCCTGACGGAATCCTGGTGATGAGTCATCCGCGGCAACTCGCGGGCACGCTGTGCAGTGCTCTTCGCCAGCTCGGTCTGGCCAGCTCTCTGGTACGCACGTGCCAGAGTCGCCACGACCGCCTTGATCGGCGGCTCGAGCTGGTCGGCGCGCTTCAGTAGATCGACGGCGCGCTCCGTCTGCCCTCGCTGCAGAGCCATGCGGGCCGCGCCGAAGAAGCCGAGCGGGTTGCTCGGCGACAGTTGCATCGCACGCTCGAAGTGCTCGACGGCTTCGTCTCCCTCCCCGATCGTCTCGAGAACCTGGCCCAGTCGAATGCGAGCGGGCGCGTAGTCGGCATCCAGCTCGACGGCACGGCGCAGCTGAACCGCGGCTTCGACAGGATCGGTGTACTCGAGGAGGCAACCGAGAAAGTAGGACCACTTGAACTCGTCCAGGTCGAGCTTCTGCGCCTGGCGGTAGGCCGCCGCGGCTTCGGTCAGATGTCGATGGGCTTCGAGCACCATCCCGTAGCGACCCCAGATCGACGCATTCTCCGGATCGCTCGAGACCGCAGATCGCGCGTCTTCGATCGCTGCTCTCACCCGTGGCTCGGGACTGACTACCGACGGCGTGGGGATCTGCTGGGCACCCAGGGACACGGCTCCCTGCAACAGCAGCAACGTTCCCCAGGTCCAGACGGCCGTGGAGCGTCCCGAGCGCTCACCCATCGACCGCTTCTCCCTGGCCACGCTCGACGACGTAGCGCCGATCGACGGCTCCACCGGCGAACGCTTCACTTTGACCGTCCGGCCAACGCACGCGCAGCTCGTCGATCGATTCGATGTCACCCAGGCCCTGATGGACGGGCTCGAGGCCACTGGTCAGGTAGCCGGCCGCCGGCGTGACGGGTCTCGTGAACTCGCGCCCCGACGCGACGATCGTGAGCAGTGACCCGTCACGCCGGCGGCCGGCTACCTGACCAGTGGCCTCGAGCCCGTCCATCAGGGGCTGGGTGACATCGAATCGATCGACGAGCTGCGCGTGCGTTGGCCGGGCG
>JANQPS010000236.1 GCA_028285365.1 Thermoanaerobaculia bacterium
GACGCCGGTCTGGTAGTTGCCGCCCAGCCCCAGCACGAGCGTCTGGTTGAGCGGAATCACGGCACGCGGCAGCTCGATCGTGCAGCCCCCGCCGAAGAAGCTCTTCGGCGTACAGGAGTCGATCGCCAGCGCCAGGTCGTCGCCGTCGATGTCGGTGTCGGCATCGAGGTCGGACAGCTGGATGGTGAAGGGGAGGCCGGCCATCGCCGGCGAGGCCAGAAGGATCGCAGTGGCCAGGATCAGAGCCCGAACACCCGACGTCGTCCGCATGGTGGATCTCCTCTCTCACGCGAGTCTTGTGGCATCCCGGGTCCCGTTTGGATCCCGCCATGCCCCGCTCTCCGCATCATCATGCCATTGGGGCTGTGTCAATACAATCGACAGATTCTATAAGATTACTTGAAGCACTCCAGGCGCGATGTAACCCGTCAGCAGACGCACGACTCCGGCGGAGTGACTCCCACGACGCCTGAACGGTGTCGATCGAACGCGCTTCGCGACTTTCGGGGGTCACAGGTATCCACCCGACCCCCCGTCGATGAGCAGTTGGTCGACTCCACTCGATTCGCTCTTGGTACCGGATTCGACGAAGCGCGGGGGCACGAGCCAGGGCTCGGCGCAACGAATGACTATCCCGACACATACCTCAGTGAGCAGGCAGCCTCCGCAGGTGAGTCTGTGACAGTGGTGAACTCGATTCTCAGCACGTCTTCGTCGTCGATCGAGACATCCGTACCCGAGTCGTCGCTGACCTTGGTCGTCTCGCTGGTGACCGCCACTTGAAGGCTCCCACCAGCGGAAGCGCAGTTCTCACCATTTGAGTCGCACTCGAGAACGCTCGCCACGAAGTCGGCTCCCGAGGAGTCCTCGCCCCAGCAGGCGAGACGCAGCAGGGACAGATCCCCTGACGCCTCGAAGGAGCAACCATCTCCGACGGACGGGGAGTTGCGATTGCACGAGTAGCTTCCATCGAAGATGGCTTCCCCCGAATCACGGATGAAGTCGAAGTCTACGTCGTTGTAGAGAACACCATCCGAGTCGGTGTCGACCTTGACGATCCGAGCACTGGTCTTCTGGGCGTCGAACTTCAACTCTGCGGCCGACAATTCGGAACGCGTATTGTGTTGCCACCACAGGCCCCCGACCCCCTCTCTCGACCCGTCATCCACGTCGATCTCGGCTGTTCGATCGTCGCCACCATTCGATCGAAAATAGTTCCCCGTGACGCGAATCATGTAGTTCGTATGAACGTCCATGAAAGTCTGCGTGCAGGGTGGCGAGTCGCACTTGAAGTTGAAGCGATTACCGATCAGGTTGACTGCGCCGGCTTCGAGTCCTTGGGACTTGTCGTCGCTCGTGATGAACCCTTCTTTGATCTCGAAGTGACTCGAAATGATCGTCACCATTCCTGCGGCTTCGGTCGTACCGGTCGTCAACTCGCCGAGGGTGATCGCATACTGTGTACCCGAGTTGTCGTCGACGCCGCTGTCCTCGATGATCGTCGAGCTTCGCACGGTGATGTCGCCGCCCTGGATCTCGATTCCGGTCTGGTCATAGCTGCAATCGACCTTGTAGAGCTCCGTCAGCTGGTTCTGTTGGTCCTCGCCGAAATAGCAGGTACCCAGGTCGTACAAGCCGACGTCGCGGATGCTCATCTTGTCGAACTGCCCGTCGCCGGTGGTCGTGCAATCGCCGTCTTGGCAGGTGTGCAGGATGCCGATCGAGGTGTTCACCACGCCGCTACCCCCGTCTCCTGCGATCCACACACGATCGATCGTTCCGCCCTGTGTCGGGGAGGTCGCGCTACCGATCAGCTCGATCGCGACTCCTGCTTCGCCCGTGGTGCTTCCGTCCATGTCCATTGCGAAGTCGGCAAGGGCGAACCTTGCAGCGTGGAATATCTTGAGCATCGTGCCGCCGTCCGCTCCCTGCCAGGTCAGCACCGTACCGCCACCGAACGAATCGGAGTTGGAGCTGGTCGTCACGATCCCCTGACCCTGGCCGTGAATCTGGATGCCACGCTGGTTGCTGTCCGCTGTGCAACGTCCGTCGGGGTCGTCCGAGTTGTCGCAGCCGATCCGCAGCGTCTCGTCGATGTCGATCCGACCCCGAGGCAGTATCACCTTGCACCCGGTGATGGCGTTTCCCGTCGATATGCCGCAGGAATCGATCGCCGCCTGTACGTCTTCGTCGTCGATATCTCCATCGTCGTCCGAATCGACCACGTGGTGCTCGGGAAAGGCGAGCCCCTCGTCCGTGTCCAGGATCCCGTCGCCATCTCGGTCCACGAAGAGCTGGTCGGTGTTCGTACCGTCGTCGTGGAGGATCGAGTTCTCCGCGTTGGCACTCCCCACGCCGAGCCAGGGCACGCCCATGTCGATCATGATCTTGTCGGCGGACTCCTCGATCAGCACGCCGTTGAGATCGTTCTCTGTTGCGATCTCGTCGACCGACGTCGACTCGTCGATGCCATCGTCGTCGATGTCGAGCGCAACCTGTGAAGCCGACGGGCTTGCTGCAAGCGATAGGGACACCAGCATTGCGGGGATGGAGAGTGTCCGGGAGATACGTCTATGGCATGCCACTCGCTTCATGATTCGACCTCCGCGGGCTGCGGGCGACCTTGCCGTCCTCAGCCCATTCTTCTCGGGTTCGTCGTCCGATTCCGATTCGCGAAGCTCAGTTTCCAAGACGAGAGAGGAGCGCAGGGCACGATTCGGTGGGAGCGCGACGGCAACGGCAGCAACGGATGAGCGGGGGCGGCCGGGAATCGATCGACACACATCGGAGTGTGTCTCTTGTTATTAACATCTCGATGTGCACAACGGGGAACAAATCGATGTCCGGTCGACTCGGCTGCAGGTTGTTCGCGGATCAATCGACTGAGTGGTTGAGGAGGCAGGTCCACGACCTTTCCGGTGCGGTGCACGCATTCGCTACCACGATCGGAAACGATCAGCCTCCAACACACAGCGGGGACGTCCGTCTTCGATCGATCAGCCAGCGAATGGGTGAACGTCTGAGTCGTCTTTGTCGAAACGGAAATGCGTCGATCGCCGCGCGCGATGCGTCCGCTTCGGCCTCGCGCCCGTCGCGAGCTCGACCGTCTACGACCTCGACTAGCGCGTCGCCTGTGCGGCCGAGCCCGGACGACGCATGCGACCCTACTCATCACTGCAGACGATCGTGCGTGTGTGTTTCCATGCGGTCATGGTTCGTCGTCACATGAACGCGTACACAACGATCTACGTGCGTGGCGCACGCTGCGATGAATCGACCCTTGCTGGCCCCTTCCTAGGGATCGTGGCGAACGAGTACGGTGCATCCATTCGGGGGGCTCCGTCTGCGCCCAGAAGAAGACGCGAAGGACGTTGCGCCGGGAGGGATTCGCGAGACAACTGGCTGTCGAGCGCGTCGTGGGGGAAGGCCCCTTCGCGAACCCAGGGTCTTCGGGGCCGATCTCCGTGCGATCCCGAGAGATGCGCACTCCGGTCGCGGTACCCGCTGGGGGTAGCCACCGAGCTCACTCGATGGTGAGACGAGGACGCTCTTGCCCGGGGGCGTGTATGAACTAGCTCGAGGCCAAGAGCACTGCGGCGAGTAGTAGGCAGACTGCGGTGGCGATGCTGCCCACGGTGCGCACGTGGTTCCACCGTGTCCAGACGCGGCCGTAGTGGACCCAGTAGCGGTGTCCTTCGTCGCTCGTGTGTGCAAGAGCGTCGAGCTTGTTGTTCATCGGCACGTTGCCCGCGAGGGTGACGACGAAGACGAGCGCAACATAGATCGCGGCGGAGCCAACGATGAGTCTCTGCGCCGTGCCGGTGAGCCGAAGCGCTGCGTAGATGGCGAAGCCGGTCGTAGCCGGCGTGAGCGCGATGAAGGTGGCCAGGAAGCCCGACCGAAACACTGTCCGGTTGAGCTGTTGCATCGACTCCATCCCGCCGGCCGGCTCTGCCTGG
>JANQPS010000238.1 GCA_028285365.1 Thermoanaerobaculia bacterium
CAGGCTGCATTCCGTAGACGGCATCCATGCTCCAGTCGAGAGCGACGAGGTGACCGCCGTTGTCGCGCACGACTCCCTTGGGCTGACCGGTGGTGCCCGACGTATAGAGAATGTAGAGAGGGTCGTCGGCCTTGACCGTCACGCAGGGGGCGTCGCTCGAGGCGGCGTGCAACTCCTGCCAGTCGACGTCGCGATCGCTCAGCTCGGCTCGATGCTGATCGCGCTGCAGAATCATGCAGCGCTCGACCTGGTGCTCGGCGATCTCGAGTGCTCCGTCGAGCAGCGGCTTGTAGGGGATGACGCGGCTGACTTCGATGCCGCATGACGCCGAGAGGATGACCTTGGGACGGGCGTCGTCGATACGAGTCGCGAGCTCTTTGGCCGCAAATCCGCCGAACACGACTGAGTGCACCGCGCCGACACGGGCGCAGGCGAGCATGGCAAACACCGCCTGCGGAACCATCGGCATGTAGATGAGAACCCGATCACCCTTCTCGACTCCGCAGGATGCCAGGGCGCCAGCGCAGCGGGCGACCTCACTCTGCAACTCGCGGTAGGTGTACTCCTCGACGGTGTTCGTCACGGGTGAGTCGTAGATCAGCGCCTTCTGCTCGCCGCGCTCGAGAACATGACGATCGACGGCATTGAAGCAGGTGTTGACCTCGGCGCCAGTGAAGTAGCGATAGAAGGGGGCTCGATCGTCATCCAGGACGCGGTCCCAGCGGCGATTCCAACTGATCTGTTCGGCGGCCTCGGCCCAAAAGCCGCGAGGGTCTTTCTGCCAGGCTTCGTAGGTTTCACGGTAACGGCTCATGGCACAACTCCTTCTTCGCGCAATCGCTCTGACGTCGATCGCGGCATCTCGAAATCGGGCGGCCCGGTCTGCCTCCCGCGGGAGGACCCGTGCAGAGAACAGGGACTGTGCGCGATCTCGGCACCCGCGCGTAGCCGAGGCCTCAGGTCTGGCTCAGTCGGGCTCGACGGAGTCTACAGCCGTGCTGGTCTTCCAGGTCGTGCGCAAGCTCACTCGCGTCTCGAAGAGGCGCCCAGCAAGAGTCGGGTCAGCTCGATCACGCGAACCCCGCTGAGGGCAAACACCACGAAGAGGGCACGAGCCTTTTGCTGCGAGGTGATCCGATCGGAGGCGATGACCGCCTTGACGGTCTGGGTCGGAAGGAATGAACGCAGAACGCCGCGAGCGTAAGCGCCGAGAGGCCCGTGGTGGGCGCGACGCTGGTCGAAGACGCCACCGACCTTGCGCGCTTCGCGGCGCCAGACCGCGGACCAGCTCGAGCGTGGGTGGTGATGGACCCGTGCAGACTCGCAGTACGCTAGCTCGTACTCGGAGGCCGCGACGCGTTTCCCCCACTCGCTGTCCCCCGTGGACTTGAGAGAGTCGTTGAAGTTGCCGACGGATTCGATGACGCTGCGCCTCGTGAAGACGTTGGCGGTGGCCGCGTAACCCTGGGTCTCGAGATAGGTCTTCTGGCGAAAGGCGACGGCGAGCTCGTAGCACTCGACGGTGCTCGGACGACCCGGCCGCGCCAAGTCGAGATCGACTGGCCCACCGATGAGTCCGATCGACTCATCGGTCAACAGCAGCTGGCGTCCTGCTTCGAGCCAGTCTCGAGCGGGTCGACAGTCCGCGTCGGTGAAGGCGATCAGCGAACGGGTACCGGCCGCCAGCGCGCGGTTGCGCGCAGCGTACGAGCTGGGACGCTCTTCTCTGAGCAGACGCCACTCCGGATAGCGAGCCATGAGCTCTTCGATGCCTGGATTGTCGCCGTTGTCGACCACGACGACTTCGTAGCTGGAGTGGCTGGCCGTCTGCCCCTCGAGCGCTTCGAGACAGGCAGGAAGGGTGTTCATTCCCCTGAAGACGGGAATGATCACGGTGAGATCGTTGGTCTCTCCATCGAGTCGACCGCGGGCCTCGGTTGTCGGCGGCTGGTCGGGCTGATCGCCGACGTCGTGCCCCTGACTGGAAGCTGGAGTCATCGGTCGGGCACAGTATCACCCGCTATCACCCGCTCTCACCGGCTATCACCGCTGTCAGTCGCATCACCTGGTATCACCTTGCTCGATCGCGACGAGATCGTCGGGTCGTTTGGGGTGGCGCTATCATCGTTTCGTGATCTCGCTCCTCAGTCTCCGCAACGCGAATGTCAGGCGGGGCGGCCGGCTGGTGCTCGACGGTCTCGACCTGGACCTTCCAGCTGACCGTAACGTCGTGGTTCTCGGTGGAAACGGGGCAGGGAAAACCACGCTGCTGCGCCTGATCGCTCAGGAGCTCCACCCGGTGTGGTCTCCAGACCTCCGTTTCGAGATCCTCGGTCGCAGCCGCTGGAACATCTCGGACCTCCGACGCGAGCTGGGTATGGTCTCTCAGGAGCTACTCCTCGCCCACCAGCGCCTGTTGTCGGGTCGCGACGTCGTGTCGTCGGGCTTCTTCGGGAGCATCGGATGTCCACCCCATCTCAGTCTCAGTGACCAGCAGCGACGAGTCGTGGGGGAGTGGCTCGAGAGGTTCGGGGTGCAAAGCTGCGCCGAGCGAGCCTTCCAAGACCTCTCGACCGGAGAGCAACGTCGGCTTCTGTTGGCTCGTGCTCTCGTCGGCGAGCCGAGGTGGTTGGTCCTGGATGAGCCGACCGCCAATCTGGACCTCGTCGGCTCCCACTTGCTGCTCGACCTCATCAGCGAGGTCTTGCGCTCGAGCGAGCGACGCGTAGTCGTGGTGACCCATCGACTCGAGGAGGTGCTGCCAGAGCTCGACTGGATCGTCCTGATGCGAGCGGGAAGGGTGATCGCCTCGGGACCGCGCGCAGAGGTGCTGACCGACGAGAACGTCAGTCGGACCTACGGTCTACCCGTGCACCTGCTCCACCACGGCGGTCGGGTGCGCGCAGTGCCTGCCGCCTCGAGTGCGCCTTCGGCATGAGTCGTACAGAGCACGGGGAACGCTCGATGAAGAGCGAGCGGGGCTTTGTGCTGCAGCCGACCTATCGCCTCCGGGGCGGTCGGCCGACCGTCACCCTGTTTGGTGTCCTGGAGTGTGGCGAGACGTTCGCGGTCCTGGACGACCGGAGCCCGCCGCGGTTCTACGCGACGAGCACGGCCCGCGAATGGCTGGAAGGCCAGGGTAACGTCGAGATCGTAGATACCGAGCGCAGGGGCCTCGAAGGAGAACCACTCGTTCGTGTAGAGCTCACTCGTCCTGGCGAGGCGCCTCGAGTACGGGAGCTGCTGCGCGAGAACGGTTTTGGCGTGTTCGAGGCGGACGTTCGCTACGCGATGCGCTACCTGATCGACCGCCAGATTCGCG
>JANQPS010000241.1 GCA_028285365.1 Thermoanaerobaculia bacterium
CGAGGACCAGAGCGCCGCCCGAGGCAGAGGCGGTCCAACCCAGTCCGGCGATCCGCAGCACCAGCATCGACAGCAGGCCATTGGTCGCGAGGCCAAACACCAGGATGAGGTTGTAGGCCATCAGGGGCGAGCCACCCAAAGCCGTCAGAGAGGCGGCAAATAGACCGGCCAGGGGCTGCGGCTCCGAAAGCGCAAAGGCATCATTCGCCGGATGGAAGATGGGAGCCTGCCAGTAGCCCTGATAGCCGCGCGTGAAACTCTCGGCGTTCCAGGCGAGCGTCCACAGGTTGAAGAGCGGCACGGTCGCAACCGCCTCTGTCCCGAGCACAAGTCCCGAGTCCAGCTGTGTCACGAGGGGCCACGTCAGCGTGATCGCGGCCAGAAGGAACAGGACGCCTGCCGACGCCCAAATGGCCACGAGGTGCACACGAGGGTCTCGATCCGCGGCTGAATCGTTCTCGCTCATCCCGAGATCATCCGAGCCCACACTCCGCGACCCAAACGGCCGCCTTCACCTTGACGAAGACTCGCTGCACCCACGACGACGCGACGAGTCTCGAGGCAGACGGGCGTTACGTCCAATGGGCACGAGTTATCGGCTCACAGAGAGACATCTCGCGACACGCTCCGGCTGACCGCAGCCTCCTCTGCAACGATGGGCGAGCTCTATATCAAGCATGGACCGGGAGTCTATTCGGAGAACTCGGCGGACACGCCGCGGGCCTTTCGAGTCCAGGGCTGCAAAAATGGTGACCGGGAGGATCAAAAAGATGTTCGAGGCCGCCGAGCTAGGCCAAAAGGTCAGCAAGTCAGATTTCCAGGTACGCGAGCGCTTGCTGCACACCGAGCTGCTGGCGGCTCAGCGCCGCCTGAAAGACTCCGGATCGCAGGTCATCATCATCGTCTCGGGAGTCGAAGGGGCTGGCAAGTCAGCAGTGATCAACCGCCTCAACGAGTGGCTGGACGCCCGCGACTTGCAGACCGTGGCCTTCTGGGAGGAGAGCGACGAAGAACGCGAGCGCCCTCGCTTCTGGCGCTTCTGGCGCGTCATGCCTCCACGCGGCACGGTCGGGATCTTCCTCGGATCCTGGTACACCCAACCCATCGTCGATCGAGCCTTCGGCAACTCGACCGTGGACCACCTCGACGCATCGCTGAGGCGCATCGCGGTCCTCGAGCAGATGCTCGCCGAGGACGGCGCCCTGATCGTCAAGCTCTGGTTTCACGTGTCGCAGAAGGAGCAACAGAGACGACTGAAGCGCGAGGCCAACGGCAAGTTCGGTCGACGGCGAGTTGGCCCGCTGACCAAGAAGTTCTCGAAGCGCTACGAGTCGTTTGCGCAGGCGTCCGAGCGCGCGATTCGGCTGACGGACACCGGCAACAACCCCTGGACGATCATCGAGTCGAACGATCGTCGCTTCCGTGACCTCACGGCGGGCGAGACTCTCCTAGCTGCTCTCAACCAACATCTCGACAAAACCTCACAGGTCGCCTCTGTGGAGGCCCCGCAGGAGCCTGCCGACACCCGTCAGAGCGAGAACTCACAGGTGCACTCACAGGTGACCGTGCTGGACCGCGTCGACCTGAGTCCCCAGCTCGAGGCCGACCAGTACTTCCTGCGGCTCAAGGGCGCCCAGCGACGCCTCAGTCACCTCGTCTGGCAGGCGTGGGAGAACAAGATCAACACCGTGGCGGTCTTCGAAGGCTGGGATGCCTCCGGCAAGGGCGGAGCCATCAGACGATTGACCAAGGCCATCGACGCACGCCTCTTCAGGTGGATCTCGGTCGCCGCGCCAACCGAAGACGAGCGTGCCCAGCACTACCTCTGGCGCTTCTGGAAGCACATCCCTCGCGCCGGCCACGTCACCATCTACGACCGCTCCTGGTACGGGCGGGTGCTCGTCGAACGAGTCGAAGGGTTCGCCAAGAACGTCGAGTGGAACCGAGCGTACAGCGAGATCAACGAGTTCGAAGAACAGCTCTGCGCACACGGAGTGGTTCTCCTCAAGTTCTGGCTGCACCTGAGTCCCGAGGAGCAGTTGCGCCGCTTCGAGGAGCGCCAGTCCATTCCTTGGAAGAAGTACAAGATCACCGACGAAGACTGGCGCAACCGCGACAAGTGGCCTCAATACCAGGAGGCCGTACACGACATGGTCGTCCACACCAGCACAGAAAACGCTCCCTGGAATCTGGTCTCGTCCGAGGACAAGAAGTGGGCTCGAGTCACCGTCGCGGAGGCCTTCGTCGAGCGGTTGGAGCTCGCCGTCGCCAACGCCAAGAAGTCACCCGCCGCCGACTAGTCTCAGTCCGGGGCCGCATCAACCTCGTGCTCTCGAGGCCACTCCTGGGTCTCCAGATCCTGCCTTCTCGCGGTCGAGGATGACCTAGAAGCTGAGCTCCAAACCCGCAACCGGCCACTCTCCGCTGACCAGCCTCCCCGTCGAAGACAGCGTCACGAAAGCGGTGCGCAGACCCTCTCCACCAAAACACACGTTGGTCGTCAACGGGTCGTCGGTCGCAAAGTGCGCGATCTCCGTACCGTCAGGAGAGATCCTGGTCACGCCGCCGTTGGCGATCGTCGCCACGCAGACATGCCCCTCCGCGTCGACGGCCAACGAGTCGAGCAACTGTAGTCCGGAGAGACCGCAAAGAAAGTAGCCGCCGTTCGGCGAGCGCGGATGGGGATCGATCACGCCAGGAGCACTCAGCTTCCAGTAAAAGACTCGCCCCGTGTGGGTCTCGGCGACATAGACGCGGTCGCCCTCTGGTGAAAGACCGACGCCGTTGGGAGCATCGAGCGGATAGACCATCTCACGAATCTCGCTGCCGTCGGGCCTGGCGTAGTAGAGCCCGCCGCGATCACGTTCACGTTCGCGATTCTTGCCATGATCGGTGAACCAGAACCCTCCAGTTACGTCGAACACGAGATCGTTCGGACCTTTGAGCGCGTTCCCTCCACACTCCAGATAGAGAATCTCGCACCCTCCACTCTCGAGATCGACGGCCTGAATCGAGCCACTCACGTAGTCGGGCGGCTGGTTGCCGGGGAAGACGCGACCACCGTTCTCGTGCCACTCGAAGCCGCCGTTGTTGCAGACGTAGCAACGTCCGTCAGGGCCGATCGCGGCGCCATTGGGACCACCTCCCAGCTCGGCGACCACGTCGATGGCACCGTCCGCAGTCACGCGGCTCAGGGTGCCTCGCTTGATCTCGACGAGCACGATCGAGCCGTCCGCCATCCAGATGGGGCCTTCCGGGAACTGGAGACCGCTTGCGATCTCGTTCCACTGGATGTCGCTCACGACATCGTCTCCGCGATCTCTTCGCTGGCGTCGTTGACCTCGCGAGCCTCAGCGGAGGCGGTCCGTGCTGCTGGCGCGACGGTCACCGGAATCCCGGTCATGTGCGCCTGACTGGAGAGCGGCTCGAAGCTCCCGAGGCCACTGGGCAACACTCGATTGACGTTCTCGCCAGCAGTCGCCTGGGCGAGTCGCATGCCCGGCGTCCGGGCGTTGCCCCAGCCATGAGGAATGGCCACGACCCCCGGTCGGAGATCGGCGTCGAGCTTGACCTCGGCGGTCAACTCGCCGTTCGAATTGCCGATCTTCGCCTGCTCACCTTCCACGAGCTGCAGCCGTTCGGCGTCTTGCGGATGGACGTAGACGAACGTCCGGTTCCAGCCTTCAGGCTTCATGATCTCGACGTTGGCGTACCAGCTGTTGTGCATGTACTTGTCGCGACGCGTGATCAGGAGCAGTTCGTCGCCGAGACGCTCGAGCGAGTCGACGAACAGATCCTCAGCGCGCTCGAGTGCCGAGGTGAAGGCGGCAGGACAACAGTCGACTTTCGAGTCTTCCGTCTGGAGATGTCGCTCGTAGAACTGGCCCGGCTCGTGATCCCCGAACTGGATTCCGGTGGGGCTCGCGCGGAGCTCGTCGAAGGAGTGTCCGCGCGAGCGCAACATGTGGTCGAACTTGCCCCAGAGCTGCTGATGCCGTTCTTCCTCCGACTCCAGATCGAGGATCGAAGGAAATCCCATCTCCTGCTCGAGCCGGGCAAACATCCACCACTCCTCCTTGCGCTCGAAGCGCGGTTCCACGACCCGATCCGTGTACTGAACCCACGGTCGATGTTGGAGGCCCAGTCCATTGAGGTTGAGGTCCTCGCGCTCGTACATGTCGACCGCTGGCAGGACGTAGTCGGCCAGCTCACCGGTGGCGTTGCGATAGATGTCGATACAGACCAGGAGGTCCAATCCAGCAAGTGCGTCCCGGATCTCCTGCTCACCCGCAATCGAGAGGACAGGGTTGCCGGCCAACACGAACAGGGCCCTAATACCGCGTTCACGAATCGCCCGGGCCATCAGATTGCCAGGCAGTTGCCCGGCCCGCAGGCTTCCCCAAGGGGTTTCCTTGAAGGTCTCCGAGAAGTCCGCGCGCCCCGACTTGGCGTTGAAGTAGAAGCCCTCCGAGAGCACGTTGCCGCCGCGGCGATCCAGGTTGCCAGTCACGAAACTCAGCATGTGTACCAGCCAATAGCAGAGGGTTCCCTGACGTCCCATGTTGACGCCTCTCGACATGTGGACGGAGGCGCTCTCGGCGCTTGCAAAGGCCCTGGCCAGAGACGCAATCTGCTCCGCCGGCACTCCGACGATGTCGGCAACCCGTTCCGCCGGATACTTGCCAACGAACTCCAGAAGGCCCTCGACGTCTCGTCCACGTCGGGCGAGCACGTCGCGATCCAGCAGTCCGGCACGATCGACTTCGCAGATCATCGCGGCGAGTAGATAGAGATCGGTGTCTGGTCTGATCTGGAGAACGTCCCCGACGGAGGGCACGACCGATTCGTTTCGGCGAGGGTCGACAAACCAGATCTCGGCGCCCCGCTTGCGAGCCCGGCGCAGGACCTTCATGGGGTCCGCGATCCCCAGAAAGCTCATATGCGACACCGCCGGGTTCTCACCGAGGATCAGGAGGAAGTCGGTCCGTTCGAGGTCGGGGATGGGATGGATGGTGCGCGATCCGAAGACCGCCTCGCTCCCCGCAAACTTGTTTGCACAGTCCTGGGTACCCGAGCCGAACTCGTCCACGACCCCGAGGCGCCTGAAGAACCTGCTGGCTGCGGGGCGCGCGAGCACGTTGAAACCGGAGGGATTGCCGGTGTAGGCGCTGACCACCTGTGCTCCCGACTGGCCGACGATCTCGCGCAGGCGCTCGCCGATGTCCGATAGAGCAGCGTCCCAAGCGACCGTCTCGAAGCCGTCGCCCGTGCGCGCGAGCGGATGGTTCACGCGATCCGGATCGTTGTGAATAGCCGCACCCGCAATCCCCTTGTGGCAGGCGAAGCCTTCGGTCACCGGATGTTCACGGTCGGGCGAGAGCTTCGTGAGGCGGCCGTTCTCGACATGCGCCACGAGCCCGCAGGCCGGTTCGCAGACCCGGCAGAAGGTACGAACTGGCGGGTCCTCGATGGTGAGCTTGCTGTTGGGTTCTTGCATGGTTGCACTCTACTCTCTTCACACTTGGACTCCCTTCACACTTGGACTCTTCTCACACTCCTGGACTCTTCTCACACTGCGCTCTTTCACAATGCTCCCACGATCCACTCGACGTCAGCCTTCTCGCCCGGTCAACTCGTCTTCGCTCCTGTTCTGCCTGGCTGACGACCTACTCGCTGCGTAGCCGTGCTCGGCTGGCCTCGCCTTGGGCTGGTCGCGCGGGAGCACGACGACGTCTTCCGTCTCTCAGGCCTTGCAGCTGGTCCCTCGGAAAATACAATTGGACGCCACATATCCGTCATTCGACACGTTGACTTGGGCGACGATGATCGTGGCTGGCACGATTGCGACTGTCGATCCCAACAAGCCATGAAGAAGCCCCTCCCGAGCGTCATTCCGCCCCGGATCACGGTGGCCGGCAAGAAAGGCACCGTAGTCCAGGTCAACCCCGGCGCTACCCTCACTTTCGAATACCGGTCGCAAACCGGTCAGAGGGTCAGGGAACTGGTGTTCTGGGATGGTGCAGCGTGGCGCTTCGTCGGCCAGGGCGACGAAACGGACGGGCC
>JANQPS010000243.1 GCA_028285365.1 Thermoanaerobaculia bacterium
CGCAAAATCCCACGGAGTGCTTTCTGGTTGTCAGCGTCGCGGTAGCCCTTCGTGGGCTTGCCGGAGCCGACCTCGATACCGCGAAACTCGTAGACCGCCATGGCTCACTACTCGTCGAAGACGTCCTCCTGCGTGGCCGCCAGGACCTCTTGGACCGTCGTGCGCCCCTCGAGCACCTTGCGGGCTCCGTCGTCTCGCAAGGTATCCATTCCTTGCTCGAGAGCCGCCCGTTTGATGGTCTGGGCGTCCGCGTTCTTGAGAATGAGCGAGCCGACGATGTCGTCGGCCATCATCAGCTCGTAGATACCGATTCGCCCCGTGAAGCCGCTGCCGAGGCACTTGTCGCACCCCTTCTCTCGATAGATCGTCGGCGGCTCACTCTGCCGCCAACCGACGGGGTCGTACTCGACACCCGGCGTGCGATACCGAGTCGATAGCTCGCGGCTGTCGCGGCGGGTGGTCCGCTCCGGATCGATGCCGAGCTGTTCGAGCTCGAGCGGCGTCGCGGAGTACGGCTCCTTGCAGTCCGGGCAGAGAACCCGGACGAGCCGTTGAGCCAGGATGCCGATGATGGTCGACCGGACGAGGAACGGTTCGAGCCCCATCTCCACCAGACGGGTGACGGCACCGGCCGCATCGTTGGTGTGAATGGTGCTCAGCACCAAGTGGCCGGTCATCGAGGCGTGAATGGCGATCTCGGCCGTCTCCCGGTCTCGAATCTCGCCGACCATGATCACGTCGGGGTCTTGGCGGAGGAACGCGCGGAGCGCGCTGGCGAAGGTGAGACCGATTTTCGCCTGCACCGCGACCTGGTGGATGCCGCCGATCTCGTACTCGACCGGATCTTCGGCCGTGAGAATGTTGATGTTCGGCTGGTTGATCCGGTTCAGACAAGCGTAGAGGGTCGTCGTCTTACCGCTACCGGTGGGACCGGTGACCAGCACGATGCCGTTCGGGCGCCCCACCAGGTAGTGCATCAGGTGGTAGTCGCGCTGGGAGAACCCCAGCTCGGTCAGGTCGAGCAAGACGGCGGTCTTGTGCAAGAGACGCATGACCACTCGCTCGTGGTCGCGGCTCGTGGGGATGGTCGACACGCGAATGTCGATGCTTCGGCCCGCGATTCGCAGCGAGATGCGGCCGTCCTGCGGAAGGCGCTTTTCGGCGATGTTGAGCCCGGCCATGATCTTCACACGGGCGATGACCGAGCTCATGAATTGCCGGCTGGCACTCCGCGCGACGTGCAGCTGACCGTCGACGCGGTAGCGAACGACGATCTCTTTCTCCTCCGGCTCGATGTGAATGTCGCTGGCCCGCTCCTTCACCGCTTGGGTGAAGAGGCCGTTGACCCAACGAATCACGGGCGCGTCGTCGTCCGAGTCGAGGATGTCCTGCTCGTCCTCTTCTTCGAGGGCCTCGTCCCCTTCCAGATCGCTGCCGGTGGCCTGCTTTTCGTACAGGCGGTTGATCGCGTCTTCGACGATCCGGGGGGCTGCGACGCTGGCGTTGATGGGCTTGCCGAACGCGGCCCGCACGTCGTCGAGGCCGTCAGTATCGAGAGGATCGGCGATCACCACATCGAGATGGGTCTCGTGTTCCTCGACGACGAGCAGCTTGTGGCTGCGCGAGAACCCGATGGGCAGATGAGTGGCCGTCTGCACCGCCACCGCCTCGGGATCGAGATTGTCGATGAACGGCATGCCGCATTCGTTGGCGAGCGCTCGTGCGACTGCATCTTC
>JANQPS010000253.1 GCA_028285365.1 Thermoanaerobaculia bacterium
CCTGGTACCCGCAAAGCTTCTTGGCTCCGATCGGGCACAATGAGCCTGGTCTCAGCTCGGGTCTCGCGCTCCTCGATTCGATCGTCCAGCGAGTCTCAAAGGCAGGAGTGCGTCCAGAGAGGCTGGTTCTGCTTGGTTTTTCCCAGGGAGCATGCCTAACCCTCGAGTACGTTGTACGTTATCCGCGCCGCTACGGCGCCGTTGTTGGCTTCACGGGCGGGCTGATCGGCCCGCCGGGAACGCGCTGGAACGACCAGGGTTCCCTCGACGAGACGCCCGTCTTTCTCGGTTCATCGGACCCCGATCCCCATGTTCCCTGGGACCGCGTGGTCGAGACGTCAGAAGCCATCATCGCGCTTGATGGAGCCGTCACACTGCGACGCTATCCGGGAATGGGCCACACGATCAACGAAGAAGAACTCCGCATCGCACGCAATCTCATCGAAGCCGCCAAAGGTGCCAGGTAACCCCACCAGCTCCCACCAAGACGCCACGCCAACGAGTCAGCTCGATTGAAGTGTTGGCCGACCAGGGGCGTTCGCGTCTCAACCAGTATGGGACGACAACCAAGGGGACCCGTCGCAGACCGACTCGTCGAGGTCACCACGAGAACCGTACAAAGTCGACTTCTTCTTCGACCCTCTAGACAAGTCAACGAGATCTTCAAAGGGGTCGTTGCACGAGCACAGGACGCCACCGGCATGAGGATCGTCGGTTGGGCGGTCCTATCGAACCACGCACACATGCTGATCGTGCCCACTTCGGGCCTGCAGATGGCTGAGTTCATGAGAATGGTCAACGGCAACTTTGCACGAAAGGTTGGTGACCTCGTCGACTGGGAGGGCCCGGTCTGGTCGAGGAGGTACAAGCCGGTAGTCATCTCGGACGAAGAGGAAGCGCAAGTCGCCAAACTCAAGTACCTCCTCCAGCAAGGAACGAAGGAGAATCTGGTTGCGCGCCCTGTCGACTGGCCGGGCCCTCAAACAGTGGCCGAGCTCTGCCTTGGCTATGACTTCGTCACCGGCGGAGTCTGGCACGACAAGGACGGCGAGAACGAAGCTCGACGACGGGGCAAGACCGTCGATCATGAGGACTTCGTCCACCGCCATCTGATCACTCAACTGTCTCCACTTCCGTGTTGGCGAAACCAGGATCGAGCGGAGATCGCAGCTCGAGTTCGCACCTACGTCGCTGAGATCGAGCAGGCTACTCGCGAACGCCACACTGACGCCGGCACGCGACCTCTAGGAGTCAAGGCCGTACTGCGCATGCATCCGTTCGACAAACCAGAAACGACGAAGCGGAGCTATGCGCGGCGATTCGTTGCGGCAACACAAGAAGCCCTGCGAGAACTCTGGGAAGAGTGGAAGGCCTTTCTTCTGACCTACCGTCAAGCGAGTGATGACCTGAAAGCTGGCCTCGAGGCCAACTTCCCGCCGGGTAGCTTTCCGCCAGGCTTGCCGTACGTGCCGGATCTCCCCGCACCCTAGCGCTTTAGACGAGGCGGCTCACAAGCAGACTCGAGGCCACCCCGCTCGGCACGAGGTTTCACCGCGTGCCTCGATCGAGGTGTGCCCGCTCATTACGCACCCGGGTCTCGAAGGCTCCCTTCGGTCACTGCTTTCGAACGATTAGGTCGAGGTCAACCCCTAAAGGGAAGAACCGCCCCTGATCCGGATAAGCAATATCCCCTTCATCGAACGTGAGCTGAGGGTCGAGTGTCACCTTCAAGTTGAAGACAGGCCTCCTCTCGAGGGTTGAGTGTCACCTTTGTCGAGGGGGGCGCCCACTCTCGTGGGTTGAGTGTCACGTGCTCGCGACGGGCCTCCAGATGAAGCCGAAGAGGGCGATCGCGGCAGTGAGGTCCGCAACGATGATGAGCACCAGCCACCAACTCGGGATGGGTGAGCTACCCATGGAAGCGAAGGCGGCGACGCTGCCGATCAGCATGACGACGTAGACGACCATCGCCAGCCAGAGCGACTCTCGGCGCAGCCACCACGCGACGCCGCAGTAGACGAGTCCGATCACGATGAAGGCGATGGCCTCGGGCACGATCCCGGCGACCGTTATGGCGAGCACGTGCAGCACGCCACTCGCAAAGAGCGCAACTGACGCGACGTTGACCGCTCCATTGGGTGTCGACATCCCAAGCCTCCTATTCCTGAGGACACGGCATGCCTGCCGCGACCCACTCGATGGTGTCGTCGAGGTGCTGCTGCAGGGTTCCAGGCGCCGGCTCTCGCCCACCACCAGGATCGAACGCCCACGCTATGAACCCCTTGAGCGACGCATCGTGCGTGATGTGCTCGACGAGACCTCGGCCGCCCCGACCACCGTTGCGACGCGGATCGCGAATCTGCTCGCAGATGGTCTTCGAGTCCTGCCCGAACCAAAGAAACTCGACGGGCGCCAGCTGCCAGGGAATGCCGGCATGAGGCGGCGCGTGCGGCATGGTGTTCGGACGGGTCGACGTCTGGTGACACGTCTCGCACTCGAGGAACTCCCTACCCTGCCGGCTCTCACCTGCAGAGATGTTCATACCGTGCGGACGGGTGCCGCCAAGCTCGTCATCTGTCCACATCGGGATCCCACCTTCGTCGGTGTGGCAATTGACGCAACGCGGATGGGACACAACGGCATAGATCCGATCCCACGCGGCAAGACCATCGGCGTTCGACACCGACCCACCTGGCTTGAGCTCGACGCTCAGGTCATGAGCACCCTCTTCCACCTCTGCGGAAACGGATTGGCTCGCAAGACCCAGCATGAGGAGACAACTCAACGACATGATGCGAATGCTCACGGTGTCCTCCTCAGACGAATCGGACGTGCTTATTGAGAGGTAGCTCGCGAATCCGCTGACCGGACACCGCAAAGATCGCGTTGGCGAGAGCCGGCCCGGCCGGGGGTACGGAAGGCTCGCCAATCCCATTGACCTCGTCGCCGTTCTCGAGCGCCTTCGCCACGATCTCCGGGGTCTGGTAGAGGCGCATGCCCTCGAAGTTGTGGTAGTTGGTCTGCTTCGGCGCGAAGTTCTCGTACGTGAGCTCACAGTTCATGGCGTGCCCAAGGCCCCAGATCACGCCGCCCGTGATCTGGGCTTCGATGTTGACCGGGTCGAGAACGCGGCCGACCTCGCAAACCGCGTAGACCTTGTCGATCCGAATGCCTCGTGGAGTACTCGTCACTTCGACGACCTCCGCCATCGGCACACCAAAAGACATCGCAAAGGCGACCCCTCGTGCTCGATCCTCACCCAAGCTCGGACCGGTCCAGCCCGAAAGCGACTTCAGCTCCTCCAGCACCTGCCGCGACAGATCGTGAGTGCACAACCGAATCAGCTCATCCATGGGGTCGACGCCGGCTGCGACGAAGAGCTCGTCCAGGAAACCGGCGTGCTGGAAGCCGACTCCAGAGTTGCCCACCGACCTCCATGAGCTCGTCGGTACCATCTCCGGAGCTCGATACCCGGTAACCCGATAGTTCGGAATTCCGAGCGGCTGATCCCAAGCTCCCGACACGATGGTGGCGTCGGGTCCCGGCAGGGGCCCCATGAGACGTCCGAACCAGGAGTTCATGACCGAGGAGCTCGAGTTGGCGAAGTCGTACGCCTGAACCTCGCCGTTCTTGACCGCGCCCCGCATCCTGGCGAGCTGTGCCGGTCGCGGGTAGTCGTGAGTCATGTCTTCTTCGCGCGTCCAGGTCATCTTGACGGGCCGCCCCTTCTCAGCGAGCGCCATCTCGATCGCCTGCAGGACGTACGTGTCCTCCAGCCGACGTCCGAAACTGCCACCCATCGGCTGGACGTAGACGAATATGTTCTCCGGAGCAACGCCACTGAGCTCGGCCGCGTGGGTCTTGATGAAGCCCGGGATCTGCGTTCCGGTCCAGATCTCGAGACGGTCGTCGCTCGCCTTGACGATGGCGTTCATCGGCTCGAGCGGAGCGTGCGCCAGGAACGGAACCCGGTACTCCGCTTCGAGGACCGTGGCGGCCGAATCGGAGAACATGGCTTCGACATCACCATCGTCGCGATTGCGACTGTCAGGCTCACCGTCGTGAGCGCGCGCAAGCTCGTCCCAGATCTCCCCCTGACTCGACGGATAGGGACCGTCCGCCCACTCGATCTCGATCGCGTTGACCACCTGAAACGCGCGCCACGTGTTGTCTGCGACAACTCCGACGCCATTCGTGATCTCGACAACCTGCGAGACGCCACGCATCGACTCCGCAGCGCTTGCATCGAAGCTCACGAGGGCGCCGCCCATTCCGGGATTGGTCCGAACCGAGGCATGCAGCATGTCGTCGAAGTCGAGGTCGATGCCGTAGTCGAGGGTACCGGTGGACTTGGCGACGATGTCGACCCGCTCGACCGACCGGCCGAGTCGCGTCCAGTCTTCCGGCGGACGCAGCTCGACATTGGTCACCGGACGGATGTCCGCAGCCAGACTGGCCAGGTCCGCGTAGGCCAGCCGGTCCCCCGAAGGCGTCACCACGTGACCATCTTCGGTCGACAGCATCGAGCGGGCCACGCCCGTCTGACGAGCTGCCGCCTCTTTGAGGGTTTCTCGAGCCACCGCGCCCGCCATTCGCAGTTTCTCGTAGGCCTCGGGCGTGGTGGTCGAGCCACCAGTCATCTGCATGCCCATCAGCTTCGCCGGCAGCTCCATGAGACCGCGCACCCGTTGGGCCATCCAGCTTTCATCGTACTGAGGGAAGGGTGAGCCTTCCTTGAGAACGTTGGCGTTGTAGTAGGCAGGCCCTGGGAGTCCGGGGGTCAACCTGACCGAGTGTGGATCGACGTCGAGCTCCTCTGCGATCAGATGAGCCTGGATCGAATAGGCACCTTGGCCCTTGTCGGCACGAGGCGTGATCAGGGTCACACCATCGGCATCGATCTTCACGTAGGGCGTGATCGCCGCTTCACCTTCCGCCAGATCGTCCAGCAGAGGGTTGGGTAGCGGTCGCTTGACCATGTAGGTGCCGAAGGCCACTCCGCCGGCGACCGCCGCCGATCCGATGAGAAAGGTCCTACGAGTGACGGTTCCGAGTCGTCCCATGTCAGCCACCCTGAAGTCTTTGAGCGGCCAGCTTCACGGCGCTCTTGATGCGCGGGTAGGTACCGCAGCGGCAGAGATTCGCTGAAAGCACGCGATCGATCTGATCGTCACTCGGGTCCGGCGTGCGCTCGAGCAGCGCCGCCGCCGACATGATCTGACCGGATTGGCAGTAACCGCACTGGGCAACCTGAAGCTCGATCCATGCGGCCTGCACAGGGTGAGGGGACTCGGGCGTTCCCAGTCCTTCGATCGTCGTGATCTCACGATGGCCCACGTCACCCACCGCTACCTGACATGCACGCACTGCGCGGCCATCGAGATGAACCGTGCACGCCCCGCACTGAGCGATGCCACAGCCGTACTTCGTTCCAGTAATGCCCAACGCGTCGCGCAAGGCCCAGAGGAGAGGCATCTCCTCCTCGACGTCGACCTGTTGGACGACTCCGTTGACTCGCAGCTCAACCAATTTCCACCTCCGTCACTCGTCTCGTCACTCGGTACGTTGTCCGCCGTAGTACTCTGTCGCTCTCTCACAAGGCCGTCATGCATGCTGCCGCTCGCCCATCCGCACCCGCAGGTTTCCTGCTACACCCTCCTCGAGTGACCTTGCCAGAAGGGCTCGCGAAGAGCCTTCTTGTCGATCTTCCCAACGGCTGTTCGCGGCAGGTCCCTCACGATGTCAAGGGCCTTGGGCGTCTTGACGCCGCCTAGACGCTCCCTGACCCTCGCAACGAGCTCATCTGACTCGCATCGGGCCCCGTCCTCCAGGACGACGGCCGCCCGAACCTCTTCGCCCCACTTCTCGCTCGGCGTCCCGAAGACGCAGGCCACTTTCACCTCCGGAAGGGCCATCAGGGCCTGCTCGACTTCGGTGGAGTACACGTTGAACCCGCCGGTGATGATCATGTCCTTCTTGCGGTCGACGATGAACAGATAACCGTCCTCGTCGAGATAGCCGACGTCGCCGGTGAGGTGCCAGCCGTTCTTGCGGATCTTGGCGGTCTCGGAGGGACTCTCGTAGTAGCCCTCGGACACCATCGGACCGCGAACGACGATCTCACCTCGCTCGCCTGCAGGGAGTATCTCGCCGCAGTCATCCATGATCGCGAGCTTGGAGAGGATCGTGGCTCGACCCACGCTGCGGAGTCGCTGGTCGGAGACGAGGCCACCCCCCAGCTCGCCGTCTTCGAAGTGCTCCTCCTGGGTGAGTCTCGAGATGAACATCGGGCACTCGGTCTGACCGAATCCCCCCCTCATCACGGGGCCTAGAGACCGAATCGCCTGCTTGAGCTTGGGGATCGACATCGGAGCCGAGCCGTAGCTCACCGTCACGAGACTCTCGAGGTCGAAGTCGCCGAGATTCGGTTGATCGATCAGCGAGTAGATCGCCGTCGGGGGTAGGAAGAAGTCGGTGATGCGCTCCCGCTCGACGGTCTCGAGAATCACTTGTGGATCGACTTTGTCCAGAATGACGAACCGTCCACCACTCGACAACGACGTCAGCGTGATGCGACCGCCGACGTGAGTCATCGGAGCCGCGCAGAGAACCACCGGCCGCCTGCCGTCGTAGCTCGTGCGCATCGCGTACTCGATCGCACAGAAGTTGCGATGACTCAGCATCACGCCTTTCGGCAGGCCCGTGGTGCCGCCGGTCATGGGGATCGTCAGCGTGTGGTGCCCCTCTCGGTCGACCGGCGCAGCGTTTGGCGACACACCCTCGACGAACTCATCGAGGCTCGAGTGATCAGACGGCTCTTGTGAAGACGCCGCTACCGAAGAGGCATCGCCGAGCCGTACGCTGGCGCGGAGCGGCTCGAGCCGACCCACCACTTCGGCAACAGCCGGAGCAAACGCCTCCTGGTAGAAGATCGCGTCACATCCGAACGTCGACAGCACCTCGACGTTGTCTCGCGGCGAGTTTCGCGGATTGACGGGAATCCAGACGCCACCCGCGCGCAACAGCCCGAGGGCCGCTACGAAAGCCACCGCCGAGTTGAGGCTGTACACGGCGCCTTTCATGCCTGGCTCGAAGCCGGCGCGGATCAGAGCGTTGGCAATGCGACTGGACAGGGCACCAACGTCGGCATAACTCAGCGACTCGCTACCGAAGACGAGGCACTCGTCGACAGCGTAGTCACGACAGGCCTGCTCGATGGTCGGCAGGAAGCTTCGGTCGAAGCGTTCGACATCGGGCAGGTCGGGATTTGCGGTCCTCGGGTCCAGGTAGGTTTCGTCCAACATGATCCAGCTCGTCGAGCTCCGGCTAGATGACCTCAGCGACATGCGCGACCGACTCCAGATCGAGCGCTCTTGCGGAGAGTCGCTCCGCGTTCTCCGCACCGACGATGGGGCTCGCCAACCCGGTCATCTTGGCGGCGAGCTTGGAGCCCTGAGCCTCGAGGTCCGTCGCCGGAATGCCGCTGTCGTGCTCGTGAGCGAGAGTCGCGCCGTCGACGGTCAGTTCCACCTTGGCTCTGGTGTGCTGGAAGCGCTCGTCGACTCGAACCTCGATCCTCTCGATGAGTCGCTGGAGCTCGTCGCTGTCCAGGGTTGAGTCCACGAACGTCGCAATGTCGGAGGTATCAGAGCCAAGAAGAGCCAGAGCAGTGGTCGCTCGGAGGCTGAACTTCGCCTCGAGACCCGTCGCAGGACTCGCGATCCCACACACGTCCAGAAGGCCCGGATGAACGTGGACTGCCGCCCGCTGGACCTGGGGCGCCTCGACGCCACGTCGAGCCAACTCGGGTCGCAGTGCCCATGCGGACTCGATCGCCGAATGAGTCAGGTAGCAGGCAGCGTGGTACTTGAAGAGCGTGTCGAGAATCATGAAGCGGTCACCCTGCTCTTCGAGACGATCCCAGCGCAGTGCGTCGCGCCCGCTAGCTGCGGCGTCGGCGTAACCTTGAGGACCCTCGATGACTTCGGGGTTCGACGTCATTCCCCTCATCGCCAATCGCGCCGACAGCAGACCCCGCTCGGCCGCGTGCCCAGCGTGGAAAGGTTTGGTCATCGTGCCGAAGTTCGCCTTGAGTCCGCTGGCTTGCGAACCCGCCAGCCCGACGGCGTGGCCAAAGCGCTCCGTGTCGGCGCCCATGAGGTGGCAGACCGCGGCTGCTGCGCCGTGGACTCCGACCGTGGCCGTGGAGTGCCAGCCTTTGCTGTAGGGAGCCGGCCCGACGAGCGCACCGATGCGGGACTCGACCTCGATGCCGACGACAAACGCGGCAAGGAGCTCGCTACCCGTAGCACCCTGCGCCTGGGCTTGCGCCAAAGCCGCAGGGAGCACCGGAACCGTGGGGTGGCCGCCCATGAGCGAATGAGTGTCGTCGAAGTCGAGTGCGTGGCCGGCTGCCCCGTTGAGCAGCGCCGCTGCCAGAGGTGAACACTCGAGATCGGTTCCCACCACCGAGCACGGTCCCGCCTGAGAGCCGAGCTCGGAACGCAGGATCTCGGACAACGGTTCGCGGCTTCCGGCCAGCGCACAGCCGAGCCAGTCGAGCACGCACTGCCCGGCCACGGTCTTGGCGTCGTCCGGAATGTCCGCGCTACGAAGCGCGCCGTAGCGGCTCCAGAGCTGGTCGACGAGTCTCACGGTCAGCGTCCTCCTGGATCTCAGGTACGGGTCTTGCCCGCCGGCTTGCCCAGGAGAGCGTCGGAGACGATCTTCAGCATGATCTCTGACGTTCCTTCGAAGATCTTGGTCAGCCGAGCATCGCGCCAATAGCGCTCGACCGGATAGTCGGTGGTGTAGCCGGCTCCGGCGAGCACCTGGAGCGCGTCGCTGGTCACGCGCTCGGACATCTCGGCAGCGTAGTACTTGACCATGGCCGCCTCTTTGGCCGCCGACACCCCGGAGTCGATCTTGGCGCAGACCGAGTAGAGAAGCTGTCTCGCGGCCTCCACTTCGGTCGCCATGTTGGCGATCTTGAAGCGGATGGCCTGGAAGTCCGCAATGGGCCGACGGAATTGGATCCGCTCCTTGGAGTAGTCGATCGCCTGTTCGAGGGCTCCCTGAGCAAGTCCGATCGAGCGAGCGGCCGTATGGGCGCGAGCGGTCTCGAGACCCCGAGCCATGCCGTAAAAGGCCTGACCCTTGCTCTCCTTCTGGTGCTCGGTGATCGGCACGCGCACGTTGTCGAAATGCAGCTCCCAAGTCTTCCAACCGTGATAGCCGATCTTCGGGATCGGCGAACCCGTCACCCCCTCGGGAAGCTCCCCCGGGCGCTTGTCGATGCCAATGCCCGTGAGACCACGATGACGGTTGTCCCCATCACTCTCGGTTCGCGCGATCACCTGGATGAAGTTGGATCCGTCGGCAAACGTGCACCAGTACTTGTTGCCAGTGATCACCCAATGGCCGTCCTCGATGCGGGCTCGGCACGTGATCGACGTGAGATCGGAGCCCACTTCCGGTTCGGACATGGCGAGCGCACCGAGATACTTCCCTCGAGCCATCAGCTCGATCCGTCGACGACGCTCTTCGCCTTCTCCAGGGACCGAACGATGAAACCCGTTGCCTCGAGCGATGAGACTCGCGACGCTCATCCAACCACGGGCCAGCTCCTCCGCGACCAGGCAGTACTCGAAAGAGCCGAGCCCGGAGCCACCGTACTCCTCAGGGATGGTGATCCCAAAGAAGCCCAGCTCGCCCATCTGGTCGATCAGGGACTGAGGAATCATCCCCTTCTGGGGATCGAGCTCGTTCGCGACCGGCAAGACTTCTTTGTCCGTGAACTCGCGAGCTATCTGCTTGAGCAGCTCCCGCTCCTTGGTCATGTAGCCCACGGTCCCAGTGTTGGTGACGTTCATTTCGAGTGCCTCGACTTCCTGCTTACCCCTGGGCCGGCTCGACGGAGATCGAGCTCGACAGCTGCTGGATGCTCTGCTTCAGAGCGGCCCGGGCCGCTTCCAAATCGACCGCCTTCTTGTCGGTAAAAGCCTGGCTGGTGACCCCTCGAAACATCGCGACGATCATCAGCGCCTGAGTCCCCGAGTCGACATCGGAACGGATACACCCCTCGTCGAGTCCCTGCTGGATCCAGACCTCGATGCCGCGACGCATCTGATCGTTCAGCTTGGCGAAGACCGGTCGAATGTCCGGCACCGGGCCGATGGCTTCACCCATCAGCACATAGAGCGCCTTGAGTCGACCGGGCCTCAGACGGAGCTCGTCGAAGTACAAGTCGACGAACGTCTCGAGGCGCTCGAGACCGGTGAGACCTTCGACGGCTGGACCGATCTGGTCCTCACGAAACCGCCCCGAGAGGTGCTTGACGGTCTCCATCAGCAGTCCTTCTTTGGACCCGAAATGGTGGCTGACGAGACCACCGCTGTAGCCCGACTCCCGCCCGACCTGCGCCAGCGTGGTCTTGGTGTAACCCTGCTTCGCGATGAGCTTGGTGGCCGCACGGATCATCTTGCGGTGCGCGGTGGCCGTGCGCTCTGCCTGAGTCCGTCGCCTGGTCTTGGTAGGACGTGCCGGAGCGGAGGTCTCGAACGACGCACTCACGTCGCCACGGCTCCAGCCACGTCGCCGTCTCGAGCAATGTCTCGAGCAGAGTCTCGAGCAACGTGCTGCGCGACGATCTCGCTCAGGATGGGCTCGATGTAGGAGAAGAACTTCTCGGGGTCTTCCGACATCGGGAAGTGGCCGAGCCCATGCATGGTTTCGTACGAGCAGCCTCGAATCTGCTGCGCAACGGCCTGCGATGCTTCAGGTGGCGTGGCAGCGTCGTATTCGCCCGTCAATAGAAAGACTCGTGTCTTCGACGTGTCGATGTCGCGCGCCCCTTCGTCGCCCATCGCGTGATCGACCGTCCAGTAGTTGAGGTCACCCCTGAACACCGGGGGAGCGCCCTGGCTGTAGCACCAACCCACCTCCCGCCGATAGGCCTCGGGTGCCTGGGGCGCCGTCAGAGCGATCATGATGTCGCCCTTGTAGCTGCTGTTGACTCGCGGGTGATCCAGGAGGTCGAGATCGCCGCCATGCGACTCGAGCGCAGCTTCCAGACCGATGACGGCGCGAAACAGACCAGGTCGATGCAGAGCGAGATCCAGCGCGAGGTGACCACCGATCGAGCTGCCCATGTAGATCGGATCGTCGAGCTCGAGCTCTCTCACGAACGTCTCGACGAAATCCAACAGGAAACTCTTGGTCAGCTTGTACTCCTGCTTCCACCACTCGATACCCGTCGGCGGCACGGACTTGGCGTGGTACGGCAGGTCGTAGGCGAGCAGGTGAAAATCTGCTCCCGCAGTCTCGTTCTCCAGAAAGTGCCGCCACTGGCGACCATCAGATCCCGCCGTGTGCTGCAGGACGAGCGGGATCCCATCGGGGTTGCCCGACGACTCGAAGTAGACCTCGTACTCGACACCGTGAACCTCGAGGTGAACGTAGCGACCGGTGCGACGAGCGAACTTGGGCATCAGCTGACCTCCTGGTCGGGCCGACCCGCGGTCGACTCTCTCATGACCTCGACCAGTCGCCGGAGTGCCGGGTAGTAGGCGGCATAGTCAAGAGCTTCGGGATTGAGCTCGAAACCGTGGTGGACGCTCGCAAAAACCAGGTCTTGGTAGAACGGTCGCGGGACCGCGCGGAGCAGTTCACGCCACTCGCTTCGAGCGCCAGAAATATGGATGTCACACGGTGTAGACGCTTCGCAGGCGACCAACTCGGCCAGCTCACCGTTGTCCAGCCTGAGGAGGTGATGACTCTCACCGACGCCGACACGCACGCTTGCAGTCCAATGCCTGATGGCGTACCGAAACTCCGGGTCCGAGTTCAGGGTGCTCTCGAGCTCGTTCCATTCGATCATGACGACACCGTACAACTTTTTGGTTGGTTAATCAATAAGTTTGTGGTAAACCTTACCCACCCTACGACTCGAGGAGCCGCTGCGGATGGCTGACCCAGACTTCTCCACATTCCCCCTGATCAAGAAGGGCAATCGCTTCCAGGACTTCGAAGACGGGCAGGTTTTTGAGCACCACTGGGGGCGCACGCTCACCGAAGCAGACAACGCCCTGTTTACGACGAGCACCCTGAGGTTCACGCCGCTCTACTACAACTCCGAGTACGCCAAGACCCACGGACACCACACCGTCGTCGTCGACCCGCTGCTGGTGCTGTGCACGGTCGTCGGTCTTTCGGTCGAAGACCTGTCGGAGTCGGGCGGCCCGTTTCTCGGGGTCAACAACGTGACCTTCCACCAACCGGTCTATCCCGGCGACACCATCACCGCACGCAGCGAGGTCATCAACCGACGAGAGTCCGGGTCTCGCCCCACCTTCGGAATCGTCACGTGGAAGACCTCGGGCTTCAACCAGCATGACGACCTCGTCCTGAGCTACGAGCGTACGAACCTCGTAGCCAAGCGTAAGGAACGCTCGGACACCGAGAGTCAAGGCGAGACTAGCGAGGAGACAGCGTCATGAGCCTCACTGCGTCGACGAGCTACTTCGAAGACTTCGCAGCCGGCCAGAAGATGAGACACGCCCGAGGCTCCACCGTCGAGGAGGTCGAGAGTCAGCTCTTGACCAAGCTCGTGATGAACACCGCCGACGGTCACTTCAACGAGCACAAGATGAAGGCGACGCCTTTTGGCCAGCGCCTCGTCTTCGGACTCGTCACCGGCTCGACGGTGATCGGCCTGGCGACTCAAGACACCGCCGAGAACGCACTCGCTGAGCTCGGCCTGGACAAGCTGCGCTTCAGAGCCCCGGTCTTCCTCGGAGACACCCTGACCGCTTACACCGAAGTCCTCGAAACCCGAGAATCCGAGCAACCAGACGCCGGAGTCGTCAGGTTCAAACATTGGGGCGTCAAACAGGACGGCACCATAGTCTTCGAGGGCGAGCGCGAGGTGCTGATCAAGCGGCGCTCTCACTGGATCGAGCCGTGAGTCAACCCAGCGTTCCGGCCCGCACCGGCCCGCTTGCGGATCTGGTGATCATCGACTGCACCATGGCGCTGGCGGGACCTTTCGGGTCGGCCATCCTCGCGGACCTGGGAGCCGACGTGATCAAGGTCGAGCCGCCCGCCGGCGACATGTCACGACCGTCGCCGCCGATCCCCGAGCACTTCGCCAATCTCGCCCGCGGCGAAGCGCGCCAGGAGGGAGACTGCGACTTCGGCGGCTACTTCAACAGCATCAATCGCAACAAGCGCAGCATCGCTCTCGACCTCAAGAGCGAGGACGATCGCGAGATCTTTCTCCGTCTCTGCGAGAAGGCTGACGCCGTTCTGGAGAACACACGAGCCGGGGTAATGGATCGCCTGGGCGTCGGCTACGAGGTGATCCGCGAACGCAATCACTGCATCGTCTACGCCGCGCTGCGGGGCTTCGGTGACCCCCGAACCGGCGAGAGCCCGTACTCGCAGTGGCCCGCGTTCGACATCGTTGCCCAGGCCATGGGCGGATTTGCCCACATCAACGGCCCAGAAGGCTCGACTGGGTTTCCGGGCGGAGCCAGCGTCGGCGATCTGTTCCCGGGCACTCTGATGGCCCTCGGGGTCATCGCCGCCGTGCACCACGCCAAGCGCACCGGTGAAGGTCAGTTCATGGACGTCGCGATGGTCGACTCGGTGAACTTCCTGTGCGAGTCACTCATTGCCAACTTCGGTGCCGCCAAACCGAACCCGCTCGGGCCGCGTGGGAAACATCACCACAGCCTCTGCCCGTTCGGGATCTACGACGCCAAAGACGGTGGCGTCGCCATTGCCGCTCCCAATCCCGCGCAGTGGGAGATCCTCTGCGAGGCCATGGACCGTAAGGACCTGATCGATGACGAACGCACCAGAGACTTCGGCGCCCGCCGCAAGAACCGCGTGCTCGTCGAAGCGATCGTGTCCGAGTGGACCGGCTCGAGGACCCGCCAGGAGGTTCTCGACGCCATCGGCGGCAAGGTGCCTTGTGGTCCCGTCCAGACCGCGGCCGACATCTTCGAGAGCGAACACACGGAGATCCGGGAAATGATCGCCGAGGTCGACCTCCCGGGCGAAAACTCGCCGGTTCGAATCGTCGACAACCCGATCAAGTTCACGAAGACACGTTCCGGGGTGAGGCACCGAGCACCCCTCCTCGACGAGCATCGCGGCGAGGTGCTCGAACAGTTTGGTCTCACCAGTGGCCACGACTGAGCGCGCTCGCCATCCCGTCCCATGCCCTCAGTTCGACACGTCGTCGACTCGACACTCGACTTGATCCGCAACTTCAGCACCTGACTTGGCTACCGGAGACCCAACATGCGACTGAGACGCTCTGAGCTGGCCGTTCCAGCGAGCAACGAGAGAATGGTCGAGAAGTCGGCCTCGAGCGCTGCCGATCTGGTGTTCCTCGACCTCGAGGACGCCACGGCCCCCGAAAAGAAGGAAGGCGCGCGCCAGATCGCAGTCGATGCGCTCAACCAGCTGGACTGGGGACATACGGTGCGTTCCGTCAGAGTCAACGACCACACCACACAGTGGGCCGTCGATGACGTCATCAGCGTGGTCGAAGGAGCTGGCGAAAACGTCGATGTCCTCATCCTGCCCAAGGTCAAGCAGCCTCGCGACGTGTGGTTCTTCGAGACACTGCTGGACGGACTCGAGCAGAAGCTCGGGCTGACCCGCAAGATCGGCTTCGAAGTCCTCATCGAGGAGGCCGAGGGACTGGCCAACGTCGAAGCCATTGCCACGTGCTCCGAGCGACTCGAGGCGCTGATCCTCGGTTTCGGCGATCTCGCGGCCAGCATGGGGATGCGCTTCGGGCACGAGCTCGATGACGACTACCGCTATCCCGGCGACATGTGGTCCGCTCATCGCGTGCGTCTGATCGCGGCCTGCCGGGCCGCGGGTATCGACGCAATCGACGGGCCCTTCGGCAACTTCAAGAACGACAAGGCCTACATGACCCAGGCCACCTACGCCGCGACCCTGGGTGCGGTCGGCAAGTGGTGCATCCATCCCAATCAGATCCCGTTGGCCAACGACGTGTTCGCACCGTCTCCCAAGGAGATCGAGCGCGCCCAGAAGATGGTCGACCTCTACAACGAGTCACTGGAGTCGGGGGCGGGCGCCGGTGGCAAGGGTGGTCAGCTCGTGGACGCCGCCACTCTGCGCCTCTTCCAACCGGTGCTCGATCGGGCACGACTGACCGGGAAGCTTCCATCATGACGATCGCAATTCGCAGTCGGTACGACCATTGGCTGGGCGGGAAGCTGGAGTCGCCTTCCACTGAGGAGTATCTCCCCTCACTGTCTCCGGAGGATCGATCCCAGGTCACCGAGATTGCTCGCGGCTCCAAGGAAGATGTCGACAAGGCGGTCCAGCACGCATGTGCCGCCCGAGACGAGTGGCGCGAGCGCAAGCCGATCCAACGGGGTCGCATCCCCACGGCCATCGGCAACGCCGTGCGCGCGGCCAAGGACGAGCTGGGTGCGATCGAGAGCGCCGAGAGTGGCAAGCCGGCATTTCAGCCGCCGCTCGAGATCGAGTTTGCGGCTCAATACTTCGAGTTCTACGCGGGCCTCGTGAACCTGTATCAAGGAGAGGTCATCGACCTCGGACCTGGATTTCACACCTACACGCGACGAGAGCCTTACGGCGTCATCGGGATCATCACTCCATGGAACGTGCCGCTCAATCAAGCGGCGCGCGGCATCGCTCCCGCGTTGGCGGCCGGCAACGTCGCCGTGTGCAAGCCCAGCGAGTTCACCTCCGCGGCGACGGTGGAGCTTGCGGCGATCGCCAAAGACTGCGGACTACCCGATGGGGTCCTCAACGTCGTTCTGGGCACCGGCCCCGAGGTCGGCGCCGCGCTCGTGGAACACCCTGACGTGCGCAAAGTGGCCTTTACCGGTTCCGTGCGCGCGGGCCGCGAGGTCGGCGCGATCGCTGCCGAGCGTATTCTGCCCGTGACCCTCGAGCTCGGAGGCAAGTCCGCCAACCTGGTGTTCGACGACGCGGATCTCACCCAAGCCGTTCCGGGCTCGCTGCGCGCGTTCATCACGAATGCGGGCCAGATCTGCTCCGCCGGAACCCGGCTGCTCGTTCAACGATCGATCGTCGAGCCTTTTGCAGCTGCACTCCAGGAAGCCGCTGGTCAGGTGCAGCCCGGGACACACTTCGGTCCCCTGACCACTCCCGATCAGTACGACAAGGTCTGCGACTACTTCCAGGTCGCCGAGCGAGAAGGGCTGGAGCTGTTGGCTGGTGGCAAGCCGATCGCGAACGACCAGGGTAGTTACCTCGTTCCGGTCACGATCTACAAACTCGAAGACGAGAGTTCGAGACTGGCCAACGAAGAGATCTTCGGGCCAGTGGTCGTCATCATCCCCTTCGACGACGAGGACGACGCGATCCGGATCGCCAACGGCACCAACTACGGCTTGGCGGCAGGGCTCTGGACGCGCGACGTCTCACGGGCCCACCGGGTCGCAGCCAAGCTCGAAGCGGGTCAGGTCTACGTCAACGACTGGGGTAATCCCGCCGTCGAAGCGCCCTTCGGCGGCTACAAGGGCAGCGGGCTCGGACGCGAGAAGGGCATCGAAGCCCTGCACCACTACACGCAACTCAAGTGCGTAGCCATGAAGCTGTAAACGCTCCCGCCTGAACAGACACCCATCCAACGCCTCACGAGGGAACACCACCATGCGATTCGAGAACAGAACCGTCGTCGTCACCGGGGCCGGCTCGGGCTTCGGCAAGGCCATCGCGGAACGCTTCGCTCAGGAGGGCGGCCGGGTCATCGTCTCCGATATCGACGCAGACAATGGACAAGCCGTCACGACGGACATCCGCGAAGCCGGCGGCGAAGCCCACTTCGTCAAGGCGGACGTCTCGCTAGCCGGCGACGTCGAGTCTCTGGTAGCCGCCGCGCGCGACACGTACGGCAGCCTCGACGTCCTGATCAACAACGCCGGATTCTCCCACCTGGTGTGTCCGCTCTGGGAGCTCGACGAAGCCCACTACGACGCTATCTTCGCGGTGAACACAAAAGGCACTTTCCTCGGCTGCAAGTACGCCATTCCCGTCATGATCGAACAGGGCGGAGGTGTCATCGTCAATACGGCATCCATCGGCGCTGTGGCACCACGCCCGGGGGTCACTGCCTACAACGCGACCAAAGGGGCCGTCACCACGATGACCCGCGGTCTCGCCGGCGAGGTCGGCCAGCACAACATCAGGGTCAACGCCGTCAACCCGGTGGCCTCCGAGACAGGCTTCGTCAAAGGAGCCATGGGGGTCGACAGCTGGGACGAGGAGCAACGCCAGGCGATCACGGCCGGGATCCCCCTGGGCCGCGCGGCC
>JANQPS010000263.1 GCA_028285365.1 Thermoanaerobaculia bacterium
AGGCGATCCAGCCGACGTTCCTGACCCACGCCGACGGCAGGATCCAGGCACTCTGTCGCACCAAGCAGGCGCGCGTCGGCTCGACCTGGTCGAGCGATGGCGGTCGAAGCTGGAGTGCGTTGGAGCTGACCAGTTTGCCTAATCCCGACGCTGGAGTGGAGGCTCTGACACTCGAAGACGGGCGGCATCTCCTGGTCTACAACCACAAGGTTCGTGAGGGCGGGCGCTGGGCAGGCTCGCGATCGCGCCTGAACGTCGCGGTCTCGGACGACGGGGTGGACTGGTCTGCGGTCGTCGAGCTCGAGAACCAGCCTGGCGAGTATTCGTACCCGGCCGCGATTCAGGCGAGCGACGGACGTGTTCACGTGACCTACACCCATCAGCGGCGCAAGATCCGACACGTGGTCCTCGATCCGGCCGCGTTTGATCCGGTGCCCTTGCCTGCGGATGGCGAGTGGCCGGAATCGAGACGACGAGCGGCGCAGGCGGGCTCCGAGCGCTGAGTAGATCGGCGACACGGAGCGCTCTGGACATGAGCTCGATTCGTTCGATGCGGCGCGGTGAGGTTGACAGTGGCCGTGCGCGGCTAGGGCGAGCCGACTCCGACGACTGGTCGATCAGATGTCAGTGGTGGTGACCGATGTCGGTTGATGTCGTCGTCCTCGTCCTCTACCTCCTGCTGGTCGCCGGCCTGGGGCTCAGTCTTGCTCGCCGCAGCCAGACAGCTTCGGGGTTCGTCTCGGCCAGCGGCAGACTGTCCGGTTGGGTCGTTGGCCTGTCGCTCTTCGGCACGTTCCTCTCGAGCAACACGTTTCTGGGGGTGCCTGGCAAGGCCTTTGCGGAAGACTGGAACTCTTTCGTCTTCAGCCTCACTCTCCCGCTGGCAGCCTGGATGGCGGCACGATGGTTCGTCCCTTTCCATCGCAACAGCGGTTCGATCTCAGCCTTCGAACATCTCGAGAAGCGCTTCGGCACGTGGGCGCGCAGCTATGCGCTCGTCTGCTACCTCCTGACTCAGATTGCACGCGTTGCAACGATTCTGTTTGGCGTTTCACTGGCTCTGGGAGCCTTGCTGGGCCTCAGTCCCGTACCGGTGATCCTCGCCGCGGGGCTCGTTGTGACTCTGTATACGGTCGTCGGGGGAATCGAAGCGGTGATCTGGACCGACGCCGTACAAAGTGTCGTTTTGTCAGTGGGAGTCGTCGTGGTGCTGATTGCCGTGATCTCTGCCATTCCCGGAGGTCTGGGCACGGTCTGGGAGGTGACGGCTGAGGAGCACAAGGCGAGTCTCGGTAGCTTCGGCCTGGACTTTGGACAGTCGACGTTCTGGGTGGTCCTGCTCTACGGCCTTGCCATCAACCTCAACAACTTCGGTATCGATCAGAACTACGTGCAGCGCTACCACGCGGCAAAGAGCGAGCGTGCGGCCCGCCGATCGGTATGGATGGCGGCTTGGCTCTATCTGCCGATCTCCCTCCTGTTTTTTGCCGTGGGAACCGTGCTCTACGTCTACTACCACTCCCAGCCGGACCTATTGCAGCAACTGGTGAGCGAGGTCGCGGGTCTCAAGGGATTGGCCGCTGAGTCCGTCACCTTGGGAAATCTCGGGGATCGCGCGTTCCCGAGCTTCATCGCCACGGGTCTGCCGCCAGGGGTTGGCGGGATCATTCTGGCGGCGTTGCTGGCGGCAGCGATGAGTAGCGTCGATACGAGCCTCAACAGCTCCGCAACCGTGCTCAACCAAGACTTTCTGGAGCGCTTCGCTCAGGCGAGGGCCGGGCGCTGGCGGCCCATCGTTCGCCTGCGCTCGGCGACCGTGCTGTTTGGCGCTCTGGGCACCTTGGCCGCGCTTCTGATGATCAACGTCGGCAGCCTCCTCGACGCGTGGTGGACCCTGTCGGGGGTTTTTGCCGGTGGTGTGTTGGGGCTGTTTCTGCTGGGCATGGCGTCTGCTGCCAAACCAGGAGCTGCGGTGGCAGGACTCATCGCGGGAGTCTCGGTCATTGCCTGGATGACCCTTTCACCCGGTCTTCCGGAGGAACTCGGAGCGCTGAGGAGTAGCTTGCACAGCAACATGATCGTCGTGGTGGGGACATCGACGGTCTTCGCCGTGGGAGCTGTGGTCGCGTCTTTGCGGAGGCGTTTCGCGGGGGGATCGGTTGTAGACTGAGACGTGCTTCTGAGACTGCGAACCCTCGTGCCTCTGGGCCTTTGGCTCGCGACGGCACCAGCTGCCGTGGCCCAAGAAGAGGAGCGAGTTCTCTACCGGCTTTCTTTCGAGAACAAGCGACACCACGAAGCGCGCATCGAAGCCACGTTCCCGAACGTGGGTACGGCTGCGCTAGCAGTCGTCATGAGTCGCTCGTCGCCCGGTCGCTACGCGTTGCACGAGTTCGCCAAGAACGTGTACTCGGTCAGCGCCCGAGACTCGCGCGGCCGTGCGCTCGAGGCGGAGAGAGTTGCGACCAACGAGTGGCGAGTCGCCGGTCACGACGGCACCGTCACGTTCAGCTATGTGCTCTTCGGCGATCGCTGTGACGGTACCTATTCGGCGATCGACGAGTCTCACGCTCATCTCAACGCCCCCGCGACGTTCGTGTGGGCGCGGGGTCTCGAAGCTCGTGGTGCAGAGCTGCGTCTCGACATTCCTGAGTCCTGGCGGATCGCGAGCCAACTGCCGGCGGGACGCAGGGCGAGGAGTCTCGTTGCCGACAACCTAGCGCATCTCCTCGACAGTCCGATCGAGGCGAGCGACCACGACGTCTTCTCATGGGAAATCGATGGTCCGGGAGATCGCACTCAGGAGATTGCGATCGCCCTGCATCACGACGGGTCGGCGAGCGACGCGGAGGCTTACGCTGAGGCGACTCGCGCCATCGTCGCGGAGCAGATCGCGATCTTCGGTGAGCCCCCGCGCTTCGACCACGGTCGCTATATCTTCATTGCCGACTATCTACCCTGGTGCAGTAGCGACGGCATGGAGCACCGAAACTCGACGATTCTGACGAGCTCGTCGTCGCTCGAGAACAACTTTCTCGGTTTGCTCGGTACGGTCTCCCACGAGTTCTTTCACGCGTGGAACGTCGAGCGCATTCGGCCGCGTTCGCTCGAGCCTTTCGACTTCGAGAGAGCCAACGTCTCTTCGGAGCTCTGGTTCGGTGAAGGCTTCACCAGCTACTACGATCGACTGACCCTGGTGCGGGCCGGTCTGATGTCGGAGGAGCGCTACCTCGACCGGCTGTCGGGCCAGCTGGACTTCGTGATCAACTCCACCGGTCACGAGTATCAGGGGCCGGCGGCGATGAGCCGACTTGCCCCTTTTGTCGACGCCGCGACCTGGATCGATCCCACCAACCGCGGGAACACCTACATCTCCTACTACAGCTATGGCGCAGCCTTGGGGCTGGCGCTCGACCTCGAGCTGCGCTCGCGCTTCGAGCAGACTCTCGACAGCTACATGGCGCTGCTGTGGCGCAAGTACGGCAGGTCGGAAACTCCATACGAGCTCGCAGACCTGGAGAAGACCCTCGCCGAAGTCTCCAACGATGGTTTTGCGCGCTCCTGGTTTGCTGCACACGTTCACGGTCACGACCTGCCGGACTACGAACAGCTGCTGTCTGAATTCGGGCTCTCGTTGCAGCTTGCCAATCCGGGTCGAGCATGGATCGGCGCGGCTCGTTTCGAGGAGCGTCCGGAGGGGGTGCGCATCGTGTCGACGACCCGGAGGGGTAGTCCCCTTCACGAGGCTGGCGTGAACCGCCGCGACATCGTGCTGGCGGCGAACGGAGTTGCGCTCCAGGGAGTGGACGATCTCTTTGCCGTCGTCGCCGAATACGAGCCGGGTGATGCCCTGAAGCTGCGCGTTCGCGGTCGTGGGCAGGACGAGGACGTTCGGGTCGTCCTGCAGCAGGATCCCAGCCTCGTCGTCGTGCCGTTAGAGAGCGGCAATGGCCTCACCCAGGCGATGAAACGCCGACGAGCCGCATGGCTGAGCCGCCGTAGCGCTCACGACCTGTCGCCGCCGGCGACTCTGGG
>JANQPS010000269.1 GCA_028285365.1 Thermoanaerobaculia bacterium
CTGGATTGCAGATCCTGGTGACACAAGGAGGCCGGTCGAGATCAAAGCAGCATCGCTCGAGCTCCCGCGACCGACAGGCGCCAACTACCTGATCGTCGCGCCAACGTCGCTGATCGACGGTGCAAGACGGCTCGCGAGGATTCATCGCCAACGGGGCTTCGAGGTATCGGTCGTCGACGCGTCCACCATTTACGACAGCTTGGGCCATGGCTACGAAAGCCCTTCCGCCCTGCGTGCCTTCCTGCTCGAGCAACTCGGCGAGGGGTCGCAGCTCGAGTATGTGCTTCTGCTCGGAGACACTGATTGGTTCACCCCGGACGACGCCGAACAAAGAGAGGCGGGTACCGACCAACACCGACTGGTCAGTCCAACCTACCTCTCGAGGTTTGGACCGGCGGCCTCGGATCACATGCTCGTTGCCGACTCATCGGAGATCACCCGACCCCTCACCGCCATTGGTCGGCTACCCGTGGCGAATGGCACCGAGTTGTCAGCTGCGATCGACAAGATCGAGCGCTTCCTCGCTAGTCGCCAGCCCAACTCAAAGACGCCCATTCTCCTCCTGAGCGACGCGACCGCCCCATCTCTGGGTCGCCACCGGAGACTCACGGCAGGTCTCGAGGAGTCCGGACACGTTCTCGATCTGCCGCTCGACCGTCTCGACATCGAGGATTCTTCGGCAACTGTGGTTGCCGCCATCAATCGAGACCCGGCTGTGGTGTTCTTCGCCGGCCACGGCAGTCGACACGCCTGGCAGCTTGGCAGTAGCGAGGCACTCGACGAGACCTTCTTCTTCGACCGCGATGACCTCGATGAGCTCACGCCCAATGAACGCCCGCCCTTTTTCGTCAGCATCTCCTGCGCCACGGCCCCGTTCGATCACCCCAGCGCGAGCTCGCTCGGCGAGCTGTCGACGCTTCTTCCCGGAGGGGGAGCCATCACCTTTGTCGGTGCATCGGTTCGGCTCTACACACCACCCCGCTTCGGACAGACCATCTTGGATGATCTGCGCTCGGGAAGGTCCATCGGCGAGGCGCTCATGCAGGCCAAACGACTGGTTCGTAGCCAGCGGGTTTCGCTGGCCTACAACCTCATCGGAGACCCGTCACTGGGCCTGTACTCGAGCAGAGATCGACGCTGAGCCAACTCGGCCTCAGGCCCGACGCATGCGCCACAACGCGGCGCCGCCGAGTAGCAGCGCCAACACCATCAAACCCCACTCGCTGGCAGTCGGGATCGACAGCACTCCGCCGACCACCAGCACGATCGAGGCCGAATTGTTGCTCGTGTCAGAGTCCGACTGATCGGACGTGGCGGTGGCCGTTCCGCTCGAGCCATCAACCTGAACCACTGTTGCATTGATCGTGAAGGACTGCATGTCGCCGTTCGCAATCGCACCCAGGGTGCAGGTCGGTACGCCAGCAGGATCCTCGACACACCCAACCGTCGAGTTGAAGGCCAAGCTGGTGGGCAGGGTCGTCGAGACCACAACGCCGGTTGCATCGGATGGACCGGCGTTCGACACCTCGACATCCACCATGACTGGCTCGCCGAGGTTCGGGGTACTCGGCACGACCGCCGTGGTGATCAAGAGATCTGTCACGTTGGGCAGAATCTCGGTGTCTTCGGTCGTCGTGTTGTTCGAGGTGTTGCCGTCCGGAGTCGTCGCCGCCACGCTTGCCGTGTTGGTCACGGTGCCAGCCGAAGCTGGCGATGTTACGTTGACGGTGTAGCTGGCGCTCCCACCAGCGACTACCGTGCCCAGACTACAGGTCGGCACGCCAGCAGGATCTTGCGCACAGCCCGCCGAATCGACGAACACGACTCCCGCCGGAAGCGTGTCCATGACGGCAACGCCGACCGCGTCGGACGGTCCGGCATTGTCGACGGTGATCGTGTAGGAGAACGGACTCGACACCTGAACGGGATCGGCCGTGTCGACCTTGGTAATCGACAGGTCTGCGCTCGGCGTCAGCGTATCGATATCCGTGGCGCTCTCATTGCCTGGCGATGGATCCGAAACAGGGGAGCTGATCGTGGCAGTGTTGGATAGCGAGCCCGTGGCCGATGCGGCAATGTCACAGGTCGCGGTATAGGTTGCCGACCCACCACTCAGCAGATCGACAGTGTCACTGATGTTGCCCGCACTCGTTGCCGTACAGCTCGAGCCCGCGGACGCGACACACGTCCAGGAACAACTCAGCGCCGTCGGAAACGTGTCCGTCACCGTTGCGCCTGTCACGTCGCTGGGTCCTGCATTGGCAGCGACGATCGTGTAGGTCACCGTGGTGCCAGGGGTCGCACTCGTCACGCCGTCAGTCTTGGTGATCGACAAGTCGGCAGAGCTCTGAATCAAGGTGTCTTGAGATGCCGAGTTGTTACCGGTGTCGGCATCGAACGTTGCCGACGTCACTGAGGCCGTGTTGGTCACTGACCCACCGGCGGTTGGTGCCGTCACGCTGATGGTGTAGCTCGCCATACCGCCCGAATTGATCGTGCCCAGAGAGCACGTTGGCGCGCCGTTCGGGTCTTCGGCGCAGCCGCTCGTGCTCACCAACGTGACGCCTGCAGGAAGGTTGTCAGTGACCACGACGCTGGTGGCGTCGGACGGCCCGGCGTTGCTCACCGTCACGGTGTAGCTGTAGGGAGCACCGACGTCGACAGGATCGGCAGAGTCGTTTTTGGTGATCGAGAGGTCGGCGTTCTCGACCAGCGTGTCCTGGGATCCGGAATTGTTCCCCGTATTGGACTCGGGAGACGACGACGTCACACTTGCTGTGTTCGATACGTTGCCCGGGATGGCAGGCGCTGTCACATCGATCGTGTAGCTGGCCATGCCACCAGACGAAATGGAACCGAGCGTACAGGTGGGAGCCCCAGCCGGGTCTTCGGCACATCCGCTCGTGCTCATCAGCGACACACCAAGCGGCAGATTGTCGGTGACCACCACTCCTGTCGCGTCGGACGGGCCGGCATTGTTGACCGTGACCGTGTAGGTATAAGCCCCGCTGGGAGCCACCGGGTCCACAGAGTCGGTCTTCGTAATCGCCAAGTCTACGTCTTCGACGGTCGTGTCTTCGCTCGCCGAGTTGTTGCCTGAGTTGATTTCCGCCGCCGCGCTCGTAACCGACACCGAGTTCGTGATCGTGCCAGGTGAGCTGGGCGCTGTGACGTTGATGGTGTAGCTCGCCATGCCGCCGACGGCAATGGTCCCCAACGTACACGTCGGCGCACCGCCCGGATCTTCGGCGCACCCTGTCGTACTGACCAGGGACACGCCAGCCGGCAGAGTGTCTGTCGCGACAACAGCGGTGGCGTCCGAAGGACCGGCATTGCTCACCGTCACGGTGTAGCTATAGGCGTCGCCAAGCCCCACCGGGTCGGCCGAATCGGTCTTCGTGATCGAAAGATCCGCTGTAGGCATCAACACCGTGTCCGCATCAGTCGCAGTCTGATCGCTCGGCGTGGCGTCAAAGACCACTCCGGATATCGTGGCGGTATTCGACAGAGTGCCGGTCGCAGCGGGGTCGATGGTGCAAGAGACCGCAAAGGTAGCCAAGCCACCGCTCAGGAGGTTGACACTCTCGCTGAGGTCGCCGCTCCCCGCGGCAGAGCAGCTAGAACCGGCGGACGCACCGCAGGTCCAGTTGCAGCCTGTGAGCTCGCTCGGAAACGTGTCGGCAACCGTGGCGCCCACGACGCCCATGGGGCCGGCGTTCGCAGCGACGATCGTGTAGTTGAGGGACTGGCCCGGATTCGCCGAAGTGACACCGTCGGTCTTCGTGATCGAGAGATCGGCCTCCGGAAGCAGCGTGTTGTCGTCCGTGGCCATGTTGTTGTTCGGGTTGGGATCGCTCGCGGGCGAGCTGATCGACGCCGTATTGCTCAGGATGGAGCCTGGCGTCGCCGACCCGGAGATGCTGCACATCGCGGTATAGGTGACCGTACCGTTCTCCAGCAGATTGACGGTGTCACTGATGTTCCCGGAACCCGAAGCCGTGCAGCTCGAGCCGGCCGACGCGGAACACGTCCACGAACAGCCCGAGAGCTCGCTCGGGAACGTGTCGGCCACGGTGGCGCCAAAGATGTCGTCCGGCCCGTCGTTGGTACCGGTGATCGTGTAGGTGATGCTCCCGCCGATCAGCGAGATCGTGTCGCCGTCGGTCTTGGTGATCGACAGGTCTGAGGTGCCGATGCCTGCCCAGAGTGCCGTTGCGACGAGTGTGAGGGCAACAGCCAGGGGTGTGGCTACTAGAGTGCGCTTGAGGAGCATGACTTCGACCGCCTTTGTGTGGGCATTACTCGAGAGACTGCGGAGAAGGTTCGTGCATGTGACTGAATCGACAACGATGGTAAAGGTCGCATCTCAGATGCACAAGTCAGATGCGTAGTCAGTTGCGTAGTCAGGTGCAAAGGTCAGACGCACACTGCTCGCTCGCCGCCTTCACTCACAGATGAAGAGCGAATGAAAGGCGTCACGGGCGTGATCCGCTTGCGAGTACCGTGAACCGATATGGACTCGACGAAATAGAAGTAGCAAACGTCTACCTCTGCAGTCTCGTCGGAATAGGAATAATGCTGCTCTAGATCTGTCGTGCCCGCGCCCTCGACGGCTTCGTCGGTCAGCCTGTCAAAAGGACCATCCGATGATCGGGATCGGTACACGTGATAGCCGTAGTTCTCGAATTCACTGGCTGTCGACCAGCGCAGGGTGATGGGGTCAGCAACGACCCCTGCGCCGGCCTCGCGACGTAACCCGGAGCAACTACCGCTAGCGACGCCGACTGCAAGCCAGAGACACGCAAGTCGCACCGCCCAAGGCAGACGCAGGGGGACTATTGCTACGTGCGCACGACGCTCGCAGTGTGTGTCAAACAATTCACTTCTCCACGATTCTCGGTCCGCACCAAAGTCTTCAACTGACTCTAGTCCTCGACACGCTCAACGCACCCCAGCTCGTCAACCACACACTGTTGACCAAGAGTCAGTGAGTCTTGTGGACACACGTCGCGCTTGCTAGCCTGACTGCTCAAACCGCACTCATCCAGGAGTCCCTGCACATGGCCCAAACCCGCGGTTACTCGATTCTCATCGTCGCGATGCTCCTCTTCGGGGGCTTCGTCGTCAGCCTGCAAAGTCAGCAGCCAGGCGCCCGCGGAGGCAGTTCGGCGACCGCTGTCGATATCGGCGAGCTGCTTGCCATGACCCAAGAGGAGCGCTTCGAAGCGCTCCAGGGAATGGAGCGCGCCCAGCGTCTCGCCGCTCTCCGCCAGCTGCCTCGTGAAGAGCGACGCACGTTTCGCGAGTGGGGCCGCTCCACGGTACAGCCGAGCCAGCGGTCTGGAGCCACCTACCAGCCCCTCCCACAGGCGCAGGCGCTGGACGAAAGCCCGGCGAACGAAGACGCCGGGATCTGGGGTGTGGCAGGCACCAGCATTCAGTACGACAGCGGCGTTGTCACTGGCTTCGTCACCCTCGCGGCCTCCAGCCGATCCGCGGTCAACCGCTTCGACATCGCTCTCAACACAGCCAATACGGCGACCGTACCCATCGAGCAGTCCGGGACCATCACCGGGTTGACGTTTCACCTGATCAGGACCTCCGTCAACATCGCCTATTGGAGCCTCTACGACAACGTGATGGGGACCACAGCCAGATTCTTGACCGATGCCCAGATTTCGGTCGCAACGGGGCTCAACACTCACACGGTCGACACCATGGTCACCGCCAACAACCGGTACCAGGGCGGCAGCTTCCTGGCCGGGATCTTTCAGTTCAACACGATGTACACCCGCGTCGGCGCCGACACCAACTCCAACGGACTCGGCTTTCACGGAGCGAGCATCAACGACGCCAGCACGCCAACGGGGTTCAATACGCTCGGCAACGTCAACTTCGTCGTTCGCGTTCGCGGCAACATCGTCACACCAATCGAGCTGATGAACTTCGAGATCGAATGACCCTGGGCAATCGACCTCGCAGCGGCGCGCTTCGGCGCGCCGTTTTCGTTTGTGCGTTGCTCGCGCCGTGCTTCCTCAGCTGCTCGGCGCCGCCAACCCGCTGGAATGTACTGCTGGTCACCATCGACACGACCCGTGCCGATCACATTGGGAGCTATGGCCACGTCGGTGCGAGGACACCACGGATCGACGACTTGGCGAGCAGCGGTGTTCTGTTCGAGCGCGCGCTCGCAACGGTCCCGATCACGCTACCTTCGCACTCGAGCCTGATGACTGGCAGGGTTCCACCCGCCCATGGCGTGCGAGACAACGGCCTGTTCGTTCTGACTGAGGAGCAGGTCACACTGGCCGAGCACCTGCAGAAGGCCGGCTATCGCACCGGGGCAGCCATTGGCGCATTCCCGCTCATGGCCAAGTTTGGCATCGACCAGGGTTTCGAGTTTTTCGATGACCATTTGGGAACCCCGTACGAGGATCTGTACGGCCAAAGGGTCCTACCGAAGGAACGGCTGTTCTTTGATGAGCGCCCGGCTTCTCGAGTGAACGAGGCGGCATTCCCGTGGCTCGAAGAGCACGCCCAGGAGCCCTTCTTTTTGTGGCTGCACTATTTCGATCCTCACCAGCCGCACGAACCGCCAGCGCCCTACGATCAGCTCTTTGCGCACGATCTCTACGACGGTGAGATCGCCTACGCCGACGAAGCGTTCGGCAGCGTGCTCGACAAGCTGGAGCAGCTCGGAGTCGCGGACGAAACCATCATCGTGGTCACGTCGGATCACGGTGAAGGCCGCGGCGAGCACGACGAAGAAACACATTCTCTGCTCGCGTACCAATCGACATTGCACGTCCCTTTGATCTTGCGTTGGCCCGACGGTCCACAGGGGTTGCGAGTCGAACCCTGGGTCTCGAGCGTCGACGTCTTGCCAACGGTGCTCGACCTCCTGGGCCTGGAACCAGCTCGCGACGTTCAAGGGCGGACTCTCACAGGCTTGCTCGAGCGCGAGAGCCGCGCCAGCCGCCGCAGAGAGCTCTACGCGGAAACCCTGTCGCCGCGTCTCAGTCGCGGATGGGGAGAGCTCCGGGTCCTCCTGGCGGACGGCAAGAAGTACATCCATGGACCGCGGCCCGAACTCTTCGACCTCGACGAGGATCCTCGCGAGCTGCGCGACTTGTTTTCGCAGCAACAGGACCTGGCGGCTGCCATGCGCAGTCGGCTCCAGGACTACCTGGATCGCACCGCCAATCAAGGCCTCGACAGCTCTGTGGCGGTCGATGAGGAAACGAAGCGGCGCCTCCAGGCTCTCGGCTACCTCCAGACGTCCGGGGAGGAGACGGGCCCGGTCGACGAACGGCTCTCCGACGAGGGAGACCCGCCCCAGGATCACGCCGCCACCGTCACCGCCTTCAGTCAGGCTCGCAACCTGCTGTTCGAAGGGCGGGCGCTGACGGCGCAAGGGTTCCTGCACGACCTACTCCGCGACGATCCTGACAACCCGCACTATCTCGATATGTTGGTTCAGTCGGAGGTGATGCTCGGCGACTTCGAGGGCGCCATGAGGGAGCTCAGCCGCCTCAAGGAACTTGGAGGCACTTACCCGTCACTCGAACGTCGACTATTCCTCGAGAGCCAGGTCCTGATTGCCAGTGGCAACTTCGAGGCTGGCTACGCCAAACTGATCGAGGCCGAGGCAATCGAACCGACAGCCAACGGCTCCCACCAGTTGGGCCTCGTCTTTCAGGGAGCTTCTGACTTCGAGCAGGCAAGACGCTACTTCGAGCAAGCGCTCGACGTCGACCCTGCCTACGCTCCGGCTCACACAGACCTTGGCATCCAGGCGGTCATCGACGGCCAGCCGCACATCGCTCGCGAGCACTTTCTCGATGCGCTCGCTGTCGACCCCTTCTTCGCCCGAGCCCACTACAACTTCGCCGCGCTCCTGGTCCAAGAAAGCCAACCCGACCTTGCTGTCTCACACTTCGAGCGTGCCGTCCATCTGCGCTCTACGTACCTGCAAGCACGTGAAGCACTCGTCGAAGTCCTGCTGACGCTCGGCCGGCCCGCAGACGCCCGTGAACACGTTCGCGCGCTCGAGAACCTGGCACCGCAGAGTCCCGAGGCGCACCGCGCCCGAGAACTCATGCAGGTCACCATTGGAGAGGCTGATGGGTGACGCTCGGTCGAGACACTCGGTCGCGTGGCTTCTCCCGATGCTCGCTCTAGTGGCTTGCGGGCCGGCAGGGGATTCTGGCCCTGACAGCGCACCATTCTCGACGCTCGATGCGGATCGGGTGATTGCAAAGACGAGTGACTACAGCATCACCGTGGGTGATGTCGAGCGTTATGTCGGTCGCCATGTCGACAGCCTCACGGGCAGTCCTTCGGCAACTCCCCGCGAGCGCTACGCCAATCTCGCGCGACGCATGGTGGTCGAGAGGCTACTACTTGCTGAGGCCGAAGCCCTGGGTTTGGATCAGAACGTCGAGCTGGGTGACTCGAGTCGCCAGCAGAGACGCCTCCTCTACTCACAGGAGTTCCTTCGCCAGCGCGGCCAGCCCGACCCCATTACCGAGGCTCAGCTTCGCGAGCACTTCGACGAAGCCAAAGGTCGCCTGGACCAGCCCGAGAGTCGCAGGGTCAGTCACATCTTTCTTCGCTACACCGAGAACGACGATCGCGATTCGGTACGCCAGCGTCTGGGCGAAATCAGGCGGCTCGTGGAGGAAGGTCAGTCGTTCGGCTTGTTGGCGAGAGAGCACTCCCAGTCTGAATCGAGACACCGAGACGGCCTCTTGGGTTTTGTCGAGCGTGGGATCTTTCCGTCCGACTTCGACGACATCGTCTTTGCTCTAGAGCCCGAGGTGCCGAGTGAGGTCGTTTCGACACGAGACGGCGCACATCTCTTCTTCGTCCACAACATACTTCCCGCCATAGATGTCGACTTCGAAGACGTCCGAGAACTACTCCTACGCGAGCTCGCACTCGAACAGCTGCTGGAGCGTCTGCGCTCGGTGGCCGAATCACTGCCACCGCTCGAGCAGACCTGGATGGTGGAACCGGAACAGCTCAACACGCTTCTCGGGGAGGCGGCCCCGAAACGAGCACTCGTCAGGGTGGGCGACGTCGAGATCACGGTAGCCGAGCTGCGTGAGCAGCTACGGCCATGGAATCGGCACCTTGCCGAGATCTCGAGCGGTGAGTTGCCCCGCCAACTGCTCGATGAGATGCGCTGGCGAGAGGTGATCTTCCAGCACGTGTCGGAGCAAGACCCGGAGAGTCTCGATCTGGGTTTCCAAGAGGAGCAAGTTGCGCTCGCTCGGCGCCAGGCATTGCTCGAGAAGGTTGCTCTCGAGAAGATGACCTCCCAAATCGAAGGCGACCCGAAGCTCCTCGAGGAGTACAGGGAACAGAACTCGCTCAGGTTCTCGACGCCACTCCTGATGAGGATCGAAAGACTGTGGGTCGATCCCGGAACTTCTGGCCCTTCCGTGATGAGCCAGCTCGAGGAATCGAGGACAGGTCTCGACAGTGGTGAGATCTCATTGAAGGACCTCGCCAGCCAACTCGACGGTGAGCTCGAATCGATGCCCTATCAGGCACTGCCGGCGTT
>JANQPS010000278.1 GCA_028285365.1 Thermoanaerobaculia bacterium
GCCGGGCTCCGTCAAGTCGTCGACCGACACCACCCCCGTGCGCGGCACACCCTCTCGGTTGAAGAACCGAGCCTTGGCGCCACTGGGCTCTTCCCACGCGACCACGTACCGCCCGATACGGTCTGTGCGAATCTCGGGAGCGCTCTTGAGCGTGCTCGAGTCGTCCGTGATGTCACGAGAGGGCCCCGTCGGACCCTGACCCGGAACGATGGTGCGAACCGCAATCCGGAAGTCCGGCGCTGTGCCGGCAGAGGTCACGAAGTTGACCAGACCGTCAGGATCTTCTGGGGAACGAACCGCGTTGCCCTGAATATCCAGGTAGGCCACGACGAAGTCGCCATTCGGCAGGGTCGCGATGCTCGGTTCGATCTGGAGCCCCTGGGCGTTGGAGTTGAGGCGAAAGACGGGGCCAGCCGTGCCATCCGCCAAGAAGAGTCGACTGTAGATGTCGGTGCCACCCTGTCCGGGCCCTTCGAAAACCAACATTCGGTCCCCCAGGCGGTTGCGGGCCAACTTCGCCCGAATCGCTCCGGCGCCAGGAGACGAGAGCCGGCGCTCACCATCGGCTCCTGCGTCGGCATCGACGATCTGCACGTCGAGCGAGACCTCCGCCGGGTCGATCGTCAATCGGGTGGACGAACCGCCAGCGCGGTTGCAGAAGATCGTGTTGTTGGCGTTGGGATCGCGTCCGAGATTGAGCCGCACCTGCTCCGGAGCCTCGCGCATGCCGTCATCGATGGTGGGAACGAGCACCGGGATGACCAGACCGACCCCTACCGGATTGGGCAGGCTCTCGACACGCACGTCGAAGGCGAAAGGGAAGCCGGGCAATAGTGGAATCCCGTTCACGATCGCACCCGATCCGAGGTCGCTCGCGAGAGCCCCGAAAGGAAGGAGCCCCAGCTCGCCCAGGAAGCGCACCGTGATGTCGAGGGAGAGACACTCAGGTGGAAACTGGAGGATCAAGTCGAAGGCAATGTTGTTGCCCTCGCGCACCGTCGTCTTGTCGGACTGGATACCGAGCCCCGCAACCTGAGCCGCGATTGGTGATCCGGTAGCGACCAGCAACACGACCACACACGCGACCACGCACGCGCCACTAGCGACGCGGGATCTTGATGGAGATCTTGACGGAGCCCTTGAAGGAACGGTGGGCCTCGGGTTGTTCTTCGGGTTCATGACGATTCGCTCCAATGCACCAATGGGCAGAAAACAGATGCAGGTCATGCCGGCAATCGGCTCGGGTTCAGGAAGACGTCGTGATCAGTCGCATGGCAGGTCGCCGGTCGCAACGATCGCCGACGACGAGTTTCCGAGACTATTCGTATAGCTGGCCGAGCGTCCGCTCAGAGTATCCGTCACCGTCAACGAGTACTCCACGTCCGTGGTGGCAGCACCGAAGATCCAGGCGCTGCCGTTCGCCCCACACCCGTCGAGGACCTTCACGAGCATCTCCCAGTTCTCACTATCGAAGAACCAGAACAAGCCGGAGTCCGCTGAGCCGAACTCGACCCGTCGACCTCTCCCTGTATTGCCGACGAAGTCACGCCAAGCGACTTCGACGGCGTAGCGACCACCGGGACCTAGACAGAGCCGATCATTCGCCGGCACACACGCGGATCCTGGTGAGCCCGTGGCGGCATTCTTCGCAACGCCCGAGAGCCTGGGCTCTTCGGGCTGGCGCACCGCAAGGCGCCCTGTGCGACCGTTCGATCCACAAGCGAACGCTTGGGTGTCGGTGGTCGCCGGTGATGCGACTCCGAGCGCGTTCTCGTAGGAGCGCTGGAGTCCCGTAGCGCGTTCGGTCACGGTCAGGGTGTACTCGACGTTGGCTGTCGCCGCGGCGAAGACCCAGAAGTGTCCGTTGAGCGGGCAACCGTCGAGCACCTTGACGAGCATCTCCCAGTTGTCACTGTCGAAGAACCAGAGAAGGCCCGAGTCGTCGGACCGAAAGGGCACCACCTCGGCGTTTCCGGTCTGACCGGCAAAGTCGCGCCAGGTGACCTCCACCTGAAAGCGCTCAGAGCTCAGACACAAGGAGTCGGCGCAGTCAGCCCCCAGCGAGTCCCGGGTCACCTCTTCTCGATCCAGTTCGCTGCCCGAGTGAGTCAGGACCCAGTCACCGGGTTCGGCGGCAGCCAAACCCGTGGCCGGCACGCTAGCAGCGTTGAGACGCCCCGTTCCCGGCCCCGTCCACGAGAAGCCGACCCGGCCAAAGGCCGGAGCTCCCTGCGCCTCGAGCGATGGGGCTTCCAGGCGCGACGGCGCTCCAACGAGAGAGCCGGTGATCGGTGTCTCGGCCTGCCACCGGTTGGCCCGCCCGGTCTTGCGACTCCTCGAGCCGTCACCGCGAGCCACGATCATCCGGTTGAGGCCCGCGACGTCCGCACCACCAAAGCCGTCTACCGTGTTCAGGATGACGGGATCAAAGGCCGATCCGGTGTTGAAGGTGTTGCCGTCGTAGCGCATCTCGTTGTGTAACACCCCAGATGCCGAATCCCCTTCGAATACCGCCAGACCGTTGCCGCCCACGAAGATCGAGTCGGCGATCGTTCCAGTCATGTCGTGACCACGAGACGTGTTGGGCTGGAGGAACAGGTCCACTCCGGTCTGCTCGAACAGCAGGTTCTGCGGCCCGATTCCGGTGAGCCGATTGTTGGCGAACACACTCGACGAAACGTCCAGTCGAGCGCCAGTGGCATTGATGCCTCCGCCGAACTCGTCTGCCTCGTTGTCGTGAAGGTGAACCGACGTCAGCTGAGCACTGCTGAGATCGGTCAGGAAGAGCCCTCCACCGGATCCGCCGTCAGCGAAACTGCTCTGCACCAGGACGTCGTCGAGCGTCAGATCGACAAAACGACCGTAGAAGGCCCCGCCAGCCACGCCACCCGGAGCGAGACTGGACGTCACACGGCACTGGTGAAGTACCACCTCCCGCAGGTCCACGACCGAGCGGTTCTCCGCCAATCCCCCCTGTTGGCTGACTCCACCCTCGCCGTACTGGCGATTGTGGTCTCCGAAGACTGCGATACATCCGCCTTGCGTCGCCTGAAAGCTGGAACTCTCCCCGAGGAAAGACGTGCCACGCACCACGAGCCCCGCGGTCGGACGATTGACGTTGCCGAACTCCGTCGACGGATCGACCTTGTCGTTGGACACGACCATGACGGCGCCACCCGCCGCCACGAACAGTGAGTCATCGCGGCGCGCGACGTTTCTCGCGAAGATCGAATCGGAGATCTCGACAGGCACACGGTAGCTGTTGATCGCAGCACCCCAGGTCGCCTCGTTGTCCTCGAAGAGGGACGAGCGCACGACGAGTCGCGCGCGATCTTCGACGTGAATTGCACCCTGCGGCGCACCGGGTGGCGGGCAACACGGGTCGAATTGGGCCACGTTGTCTGCGAAGCGGCTACCACTCACGTCGAGCTCGAACACCTGGGTGAGAGGCGAGTCGTAGCGACCGAAAAAGAAAATCGCCGACCCCGCGTAACCTGCCTGGTTGCCGACGAACGACGCCCCTCGAAGGGCGACCTGACTGTCGACAGCGTAGAGGGCACCTCCCACCGAGCGCGAATCGTGGCCCGGGAAGTTCGTGCGGTTGCCTCGCCAGTCACCACCGGCTACCCGAATCTCCGACTCGAAGACTTCGAGCGCTCCACCGCGACCCTTCGAGCGGTTGTCCAGGAAATCCGTCGCAACAAAACGGACGTCGGAGCCCGCCCCGATTCTGATCGCTCCGCCGCCGGAGCTGGGCGCGAACGTCGCGTTGTCGCGGAAGACACACTCTCTGAACGTCACACGACGTCGGTCGACCGTGACCCCACCACTCTGCCCGTCGCTCGTCGAACGGCCGCCGCTGAAGACGATACCTTCGAAGCTCACGGGACGTCCGGCGTCGTCACCGCCGTCCGTCAGGCTCAAGATCGGACGTTCGCCTCCTCCGTCGAGAATGGCGGTGCCTTGGCTCGCCGCACGAACCGTGAAGGACTTGCCCGCACTCCTCAGCCGCCAACCACCGCTGGGCGACTCGTAGACCCCTGCCTGAATCACGACGCTGCCGCCGTCGTCCACCCGACGCACGGCTTCCGCGAGGCTGGGCGTGTCGGAAGGGACCCGAACAATCGCCTGACCACTCATCGGTCCCGGCGCGCCAATCCCCAGCGCCCCCACCATCAGCAGGCCAACTCCGAGCGTTCGACCTCCAGTCGCAAGAGTTGCGGTCGACAGACTCACGACGTGCCCCCTATCTCCGTCTGGTCAATCCGGAGTTCGCTGCAAGCCGCGAACCCTTCCACAAGACTACCTTGAGCCAACGGCCCGCCGTCCGTCAGACTTGGCCCTAACCCGACCAGAGAACATCTGCTCGCTGGAGATCCGCATGCGTCCCGACCCACGTTCGCCCAGGCTGGCCGTCATCGGCATCATCACTACGATCACTACGATCGCCGCGATCACCTCGCCGCCCGGCTTCACCCAGCCCCGGACGCAGCTGAGCATTCTCGAGACCCAGGACATCTTCCCGGCCGAAACCTGGCACAACCACGGGTCGAGCGTCGTCGAGGCAGCGGACGGCACGCTGCTCGCGTGCTGGTACCACGGTTCCGGTGAGCGCAAAGCCGACGACGTCGCCGTGCTCGGCGCTCTCAAACGTCCAGGGCATGCCGACTGGAGCGCACCGTTCGTGCTGGCAGACACACCGGGTTTTCCAGAGGCCAACCCCATGCTGTTCGTTGATGAGGACGGCAACCTGCATCTCTACTACGCGACGATCCAGGCCAACACCTGGGAGAGCGCTCTCATGAAGATCAAGGTCGCCAAGGAGTGGACCCGATCGCCGTCGAACTGGCTCGACGACTCCGACTCACCGCGCTGGGACCAGACGGCAGTTCTGCACATGAAGCCCGGAGAGCGTTTTGCACCCCTCGTCGACAGTCGGACCCGCGCGTACTTCGCTAGCCTCGACCAATCGATCGAAACTGCTCCCGAGCGCTCTCGCGGCTGGGCAGAGCGCAACATCGAAATGGCCAAGGACAAGCTCACCCGTCGACTCGGTTGGTTTGGACGATCGCGTCCGACTCAGCTCCAGGACGGTCGGATCCTGCTCGGCCTCTACTCGGATGGTTTCTCCTTCGGCGCCGCAACGTTCAGTGACGATGGTGGCGAGACCTGGAGCTTCTCGGAACCGATCGTCGGCGGCGGCGCCGTCCAGCCCAGCTTCGCGCAGAGGCGCGACGGCACGGTCGTGGCCTTCATGCGCGACAACGGGCCGGCCCCCAAGCGGGTCCTCGTGGCCGAGTCGCCTGACGGCGGCGACACCTGGAGCATCGCTCGCGATCACCCGGATCTGCTCGAAAGCGGAACCGGGGTCGAAGCCCTGGTCTTGCCCGACGGACGCTGGGTCGTCATCCACAACGACCTCGAGCGAGGTCGCTACCGCCTGAGCGCGTCCATCTCACACGACGAAGGCCGGACTTTTACCGAGCACCTGCCCATCGAGGAGGCCGCGGAAGGTGAAGGCCGCTTTCACTACCCTGCGGCGGTTCCCGCCGGTGGCGACCGCATACACCTCACCTACAGCCACCACACCCAGAGCGCCGATGAGCAGGCGAAGACGATCCGCTACGCGCTCTTGGAGCTGGCCGCGGAGTAGCGCCGCCGACTCGTACAGACGACTAGCCGATCACACGGCTCAGCAGATCGATCCAGTTGTCACACGCGAGGCGACGGACGTCCTCGGCTGAATAACCTCGCTGCTCGAGCTCGCCGATCAAACGCGGCAGCTTCGACGCGTCGCTGAGCGCCGCGGGCGGCAGGGCTCCGTCGTAGTCCGAACCAAAAGCGACGCGCTCGACGCCGATTCGATCGACGAGGTGGTCGATGTGCTCGACCAGGCGAGAGACCGGGGTGTC
>JANQPS010000281.1 GCA_028285365.1 Thermoanaerobaculia bacterium
CGGCCCCGACGTCTGCAGTCCGGGTCATCAGGAGCGACGGCCGATCGGCGAAGCTGACCGCAAACGACCGATCTTTGGGAGTCATGATGGTCTCGAGGAAGCCGATCGCCGCCTGCCTCGCTTCTCCGAGAGACTCCGACATCGAGCCCGACGTGTCGATGGTCACGCCCACGGTGAGGGGGAGATCGTCGACCAGCTCGAACTTGGCGATCTCCTGCGCGCGGCCGTCTTCGAACACCGAAAACGCAGACTGATCGAGTCCCAGCATCAGTTGATTCGAGCGATCGGTGACGGTCGTGTACAGCTCGACGAAGTCGACCTCGACCGTGTCTAGATACGACGGCGCATTCAGAAACCTGACGTCTTCTGCGCGGGTCCCGTCGTCGAGCTCGGCAACGACCGTCAAATAGTTGAGATCCTGCGCCGACGTGGCGGCCGGGACCGTCACCGTGGTGCGCCAGGGTGATCCCTCCAGCACCTGCTGGACGCTGTCGTTGACACTGAACTCGACGCGCTCGACTCGTCGTTCCTCGGGAACCGTGATCTCGACCGAGGCCGTGACCTCTCCCGAGACGTTCGCCCCGCGATCGGGCTCGACGATACGGACCCGCAACTCGCCTCTCTGCTGATTGATGAGGATCTCGTCGAAATCGACGAGCTCGCCGCCAGAGTCGTACCCCTCCACCCGGATGCTCTGTTCGCGCGGGTACTTGGCAAGCCTGACTTCCGCAGTGAACGGGCGGCGTCCTCGGGAGAACTGCTCCTGACCGTCGACGAGGAACTTGACCCTGGCAATCTTCTCACCGGTCACGAGCGCCTCCGCGCGCCACAACCCCAGAACGACATCGGTCTCTGGTGGCACGAGGATGATGTCGTCTTCACCAGCGATCGCCCGCTCGGCGATCTGATCACCGAGCGCGACCACCACGTCGGTGGTTCGCTCAGGTTCGGGAAGAGGAATGGCCTCCTCGGGTACGACAAAACCTCGCGAAAGGACCGTCTCCAGACCGGAGATCTCGTCCTTGAGCCTCATGCTGACCTGAAACGTGCCATTGGCACGGAGCGGCCGATCGACGACCAGCGCTAGCTTCTTCGCCTCAGGATCCTGCTTGACGAGGTAGCGCATACGGAAGTCCTCGAAGATCTGCGCTCCCTTCTCGTCGTGGCGCTCGAGTACACCCTGCAGTTGGAGTCGGTACTCGGGATCGGCCTCGCCTTCCTTGAAGGCCTGAAGTCGCTCATCGATGGGAACGGTGAGAACGAAGCGGGTCAGGATGCGCTGGCCCTGCTCCGCGGGAAACTGCAGCTCGACGGTCTCGACGCTCAGAGAGGCGGGCGCACCTGCGGCTTCGTCCAGGACACCGTCCGCCCAACGTCCGAGATCCGCGGGCGGCTTCAACCAGCGCAGGAAGTCTTCGTTCGTCGGCCGGTCTTTCTTGTCATAGAGGATCAGCCCGCCGATTCCAGTGATCTTGTCGATGTCGCGGGTGAAGCGACAGAGCTCGAGGTCGAAGCGGCGCCCTCGAATGTACTGACGCAGCTCGTGGAACTGGTCGAGCCAGTACTCCATCTCACGCGTGTAGAGCACACGTTTCGACTCGAGCGGTAGCCAGACTCGATACGGGAGACCCGACTCGGGCTGGTAGAGGATGACCGGACGCTCCTCGCCGTACGTCCAGATCTCGATCGGTCTGAAGGTTCGACCACAATCGATGAGCTGGCGTTGATCGGGTGTGCCGTGGAGGAAGAGCATCTGCGCACGATGATCGAGGCTCGTGAGCATCTCCGAACTCGCCAATCGAAACCGAGCGGCGATGGCCCGCTCCAGGCCGTCATTGCCAAGGCCCTCGAGCTGTTGCGACAAGAACGAGTCGATGAACGACTGGCGACCCGCCTCGTCAGTCTCGAGGAAGCTCTCGCGGGCTTCGTCGTCCAGCAGCCACCGTCCCCCTTCGAACCAAAAGGACCTCTGAGATTCGGGCCAGAGAACGGGAAGCTCGTCGGCAACCAGCACCGAACCGAGAGCCAGATAGAGAGCTGCCAACAGCGCGAGCTTGATGGCTTTGAGTCTTGGGTCGAGGCGGCCTACTGGTCTCATGGTCTTTGCTCATCTAGATCGTTCGGTTTGCAAGGGGTGATCGCGGGTCCGTGGCCGGCCCGATCACAAAGCTGAGCTCCCCCGCGATGATACGTGGCAACCCGTTGGCCGGACGCTCCTATTCCTGGGAAGTTCCTAGGAGGCGAACTTGGTGGATGTAGCGAGCTCGTCTCGGAACTTCCTCG